>WFRC01000285.1 GCA_015486685.1 Caldifarciminota bacterium | reverse complement strand
GAGAGTTTCTCATAAGGGAAAAGGACAAAGATACAACATATAGTTCCTATTCAAATGCACCAATAAATGTTAAATTACCGCCTTCATACCCTATTTATACAGGAAACATCTACACACCGAAGGATTCTTTTGAATTTAATTTTATTCCACCTTATAATATATTTTCTGATACTACCTATATATACGGATACATTCATCATCACCCAGATGCAAATATATTTTTCAAACCTCTATTATCAGGGAAGGATGATTCCACTTCTATTCAGGACAGTTTAACATTCAAATTTTTAATGAATGGAACAGAATTGAAGGATGGTGACCCTGTAAAAGAATCAGGGAAGATGCAGATTGAAGTGTATTCAAAAACAGGCATTGATTTAAGAAATCCGAAAGACATCACTACTTATATTGATGACCCATATCATCAATCAGGCATCGGTATGGCAGACAGATTTAGATATTATACAAATTCATACCAGAGGGGGGCAGTATCATTTGATTATTTACTCCAGCCGAAAGACGATTCATTGATAATAGAGGTACAGGCAAAGACAAACTCCGGGAGATGGGGAATGTCAGAAATCCATCTTTTTGTGAAAAGGAGAGGTAAGTTTATAGAGAGTGTATATAATTATCCCAATCCATTCTTCGGAAATACAACATTTATCATATCTTTGAATGATGATGGAAATGCTAAATTATTAATCTTTACATCAACAGGCAGACTGATAAAGAAATTTGATTTCTATGGGCATTATGGACTTAATTATATCAGATGGAATGGCAGAGATGAATCTAATAACACTATTCCCCCTGGCCTCTATATATATAAGTTGATATTTACAAGTAATACTTTCTACGATACGGAAAACAAATTTGGAAAGATGCTCCATATATTACATAATTAAAACAACTGCAATGCCAAATTTCTTTTCGTGTGATAAACTTATAGAAATATTTTTATTCTTTACCCGTTTTTTTGTTTCGCCATATAGGGTAATAACAGGTTTACCATCTCCAAGTATTTCAATTTCCCTCCAGACCAATGTGCCATAACCTGATGCCTTGTAAAATGCCTCTTTACCTGCAAATCTTACAGCAAGTGAATTGATTTTTTCTTTATATGTGAGAATTTCCCTTTCTGTAAATACCCTTCGTAGAAAAGTTTCCCCCCATCTTTCTACCACCTTGCTAAATCTTGATATATCAATAATATCTATCCCTATATCCATTATTTCGTTTCATCTTTATTCTGGAAATCTTTCGGCAAATTTAATGACCTGCCCAGAGGATTTGCTCTAAATATCTCTGCACATCTTTCACAAAGGAGAAATCCTTTTTCTTCATAAACCTCTTCTTCTAATGTCTCCTCAGGTAAATCCTTAACACTTTCCAATATCTCTTTTATCTCTTTTTCATCGGGTGTGTTTCTCTCATCAATTACAGGAGCAACATCCTGGACGACAGAGATATAAACCCTGTAAGCAACTTCAAAATCTTCAATGTTTCTTCCACACCTTGAACATATTCTTTTCATATCCAATTATAACAATTTTATCCTTAAAGTCAATCAAAAAATTGTATTATTTACTCTCCATACCACCCTAAAATTGAATGTATTTGTATTTATCCTCAAACTGCCGGGTGCCAACTTCGTTAAATAATCCTTTTATATGGTCATCCATTGTCAGATAGATTATCTGCCAGCCTTTATTCACAAGTTCTGAAATCTGATTTTTTACCAGGTTCTCTCGCCTCTCCCAATCTGTATGCTGAAACGCATCATCAAGGATTAAAAACATATTCTCATTGCCAAGTAGTTTTGATGCGAATCCTATCCTTAATGCCAGCATAACCTGTTCTCTGGCGCCTGTGCTTAATGCATTCAGATAAAAATTTTCAAAATCATTGCCTATTTTTAATCCACCTTCTTCTTCCCATTCAACCCTGTTATAATGTCCGTCTGTTAACCCGGATAATAACCTCACAATCTTATCGGCTCTTAAACCTTCCTGAATCTTTTCATCTTCATCTTCCTGAAATTCTTCAATAACCTTGTGGACAATGTTCTTGCCAATAATTTTTGCCTCAATTTCTTCTAATTCTTTCTCAATTTTTTCTTTTTTCTCCCTCAATTTTTCAATAAGTTCATTCCAATTTTCTATTGTCTCATCACCAATTATTCCCTGTACTCTTTTTTTCAAGTCTTTTATTGCCTCTTCCTCATTCTTTAATATCCCTTTGATATTTTCATATTTATCCCCAACTTTCTTCTCTTCTTCTTTACTATATTCAATATCTGGAACTTCTTCTAAAAAATCTTCCGGTCTTACTGCCAATGCCTGTAATTCTCTTTCTTTTTCTTTTATTTCTTTTTCAATTCTTCTTTTTTCAACTTCCAGTGTTTTGATAATTTTATCCCATTTTTCTTCATCTGGCATCTTGCCTGTTAACTCTTGAAATCTATCTATTATTCCATCTTTTGTATCTTGAAAATCTTTTTTTGTATCTTGAAGCCTGCTTTCTTCTGCGGCTAAACGCCCATAATTCTTTGTGCATTCCTCCAATTTTTCATCAAAATCCACAATACTCATAAGTTCTTTGCCAATTTTCTGTCTAAATTCCTGCTTAAGTTTATCCAGTTCTTTGTTATCTCCTATTGATTTAAGTGATACCTGCTGTTTCCAAAAATAAAAAATTAAAAAGCCAAGCCCAATAATAATAAAACTTACAGCAGGTAATTTTATTCCTGAAATTGCAGCGATAATTGCCAGAATCTCGGATGCAATTCCCATAAGTAGCAATGCCTTTTTTGGCATAACAGTAATTTTCCCTGTTAAATCACTATATATTTCCTTTGCCTTTTTTATCCAGCTGCAATCTTTTACTTCTTTCTTCAATTCCTGATAATTATTTTTGTCATCAACGAATTTATTCTTTTCTTTTTGATAGTGTGCCATAGATGTCTTTATTTCTGGGAGTATATTTATATATGGTTCAATATGTTCTCTTAATTCATCAATTTGCCGGGATAGTTCATATGCCCGATACTTCTTTGCCTGAACAATTGTTTTTAAATTTTTTTCTATATCACACTTCTCTTTTTCCAATCCCTTTAATTTTCCCACTTTATAAGAAGATATAATATCATCCCATAATTTTTGTATTTTATTCAATTCTTCCAATATATTATAATACTCTTTTCCTATCCCTTGATTTTTTATATTGATTGTGTTAGCTTTTATCTCGGCATCTTTTATAGCCGAAGAACCAATTTCCTTATCTTTTATTTTAGTTTTATCTATCTTCTTATCAATCTTTTCCAGCACCTGCTTGCCTGAAAGTATCTCGGTTAGCAATGGTCTATTTACCCCTTCTTTCTCATCTATTTTTACCTCTCCACCCTTTACAACAAGAAGTTTTTTCAGAGATGGGGGTAATCCCCTTTCCTTTT
>WFRC01000284.1 GCA_015486685.1 Caldifarciminota bacterium | reverse complement strand
TTCTTTTTTTCCGTCATTCTGAGCCGAAGGCGAAGAATCTCGTTGTTTCTTTCATTGTAGGAGGGATTTCCTAATCCCGATAATTCTTCTTAATCTCCCTCCCTTGATGGGAGGGATTAAGGGAGGGTGTCATGCTGACCCTGAATTGTCATGCTGAACTCGTTTCAGCATCTTATATTTCTTGAGTTTTTAAAGTGGAGACCAATTTTTCAGTATTAGCAAGGGTTTCAGCCCACAGGTTTTTCGCAAAAGTGAAATGCTCTATTGTAGTAATATTACCATTTTTGCCCACCGGTTTTTCGCAAAAGTGAGGGATTTGGGAATTTGTGAGTTTGCAAGTTTGCATCCTCTTGCACCTTTAAAAATCCCCTCTAATTGGTAGTCCCTATGTTTTTGGCTTTAATTCAAATATCTCTTTCTGCAAATCAAACTTCACAATAAATTGGTCAAAAAATCCAATCTGTCCAACTACTCCAAGTCCGTAAGAGGGTAAATCCCAGGAAAAAGATACTATTGTTTTATAAGTCCAACCTCCCACAGAAATTTTAACTTTATGAAGATAAGCAAAAGATTTACCACCAGTGATTCCACCAAATTCCCATTTGCGACCATCTTTTACAGGGATACCAAGAATTTCGCCTATTTCAGCATGGAAAATGCTAAAATCAGCCCCGGAATCAACCATTACTTCATATTTAACCTGTTTATTATGATATTCAATCTGAATTGGAAGAATAGGCCGTAAAATTACTTTTCTGTTCTGAAAAATAGGCTTTTCTAATATAAACTTTTTATAGGAGAATTTCATACATCAGGTTTCAATATGTATTAAAACCAGCATATCCAATTATCTTTGTGGGCACCTTAAATAGAATAGGTATTTTGACCCCTTTCTTTTTCGCCTCATTAAATACTTTTTTGGGGTCTTTACCAGAAGATACAACCTTATCTTCCTTTTCGGTCAGAGCCACCCATAAACCTTTATATTGTTGATAAATTCCAGAAAAGTCTTTTATCTTTGTTGTTTGGGACATATCTTTTTACCTCCATCTATATATTTTGTCATAATATTGCTAATAAGCATCCTATCTCTCCTCTTTTATATAAAAACTTTTCTTCAAATGTCAATATTTTTCTAATAGCAAGGGTGGAAAAATTTATGCTATGGTAGAACAAAATTCGTTTTCTCTATTGTCATTGCGAACCTGCCAAAGGCAGGCGTGGCAAGCTCTCAGGTGGGGTGGATGTCATGCTGAATTCATTTCAGCATCTCATCTGTTTTTCACTTTTTCGCAAAAGTGGTGGATTGGGAAAAGTTCATTCCATTCCCGCTCATATAAAAAATATGAAAATAAAAATTATTGACAAAAAGAAATAATTTTGTATAATGAAATATGGAAAAGAAGAAAAAAGTAGAATGGGAATTTTAGATTGTTAAATAAAGGGGGATAAATGAATAAAAATGAAATAATTGACACGGTTAAAAAACATGGGGAAGAATGCGATAGTAATGAAATAAGAAAAATACTTCGTAAAGTAAAAAATAATCTTATAAAAAATATTGATACACTCAAAAGAAAAAAATATACGGAAGGATGGGGAGAAATTCTTGAACCTTTAAGAGATATTGATTACATAATCGCAGGATTCTTCGCAAATACCGCCCACACAGCAAACAATAAGGATGGAAGGAAAATTCTTGCCAAATTTATAACATGCTTAAATGGAGCAAAGAATTCTAAAAAGGCATACCAGTGCTTAAGAGATATTGAGATTGGAAAGGGAGCAGGTGGCACCGTGGCATCCACATTCGCACATATAATCCACCCTGAATGGTTTCTTGCTATTGCAAATTCATCTGAAAATGAGATGGCAGAACTGGGATTAGATGAAGAAGATATTGGATTCACCGGTGGACTTTGGCCAAATAGAAAAGAGAATATTATTAAGGTGTCCAAATATTTTTCTGATATACTAAAAGATAATGATCTTATCTGTGCCTCTTATGCCCTTTTTAAGGCTTGGGATGGAGGAGGAGATGGTCCCCCGCCAGTTTATACTGAAAGAATGGATAGACTCTTAAGCAGAAAAAGACAAATAATCTTATATGGTCCTCCGGGGACAGGCAAAACATATCTTGCACTAAACTATGTAAAAAAAGAAGGCATTTTTATTACATTCCACCAGTCTTTCGGGTATGAGGAATTTATAGAAGGTATAAGACCCATTATTGGAAAGGATAATAATATTCGTTATGTTGTAGAAGATGGTATATTTAAGACATTATGTCTGAATGCTGTTGCTTTGGCGATGCAGAATTCAGATGATAAGAATATAAATGAGATTGGTGAAAATTTTCTGAATATGCAAAGAAAATATAGAAATGACAAAAGTTTTTTTGAAGAGTATCTTTCTTCTAAAAAAAGCCTAGTAAGAACATTCTATGATGAATTTTCTCCCGAGAAACGAAAGGAATTATTTGGTAAGTCCAACAAAAATTATTACATTGTAATTGACGAAATAAATAGAGGGAATATTAGTAAAATTTTCGGTGATTTGATAACGCTTCTTGAGATAGATAAAAGGGCTGGTGCCAAGAATGAAATAATTGTCCATTTACCATATTCTAATGAAAAATTTTGTGTTCCTCCGAATATCTATATTATTGGAACGATGAATACTACTGATAGAAGCATTGCTTTGATTGATGTCGCACTAAGGAGAAGGTTTGCATTTATGGAGATGGAGCCTGATTACACACAACTGGAAAATATTTATGTAGATTCTATCAATATTTCAGAATTTCTAAGAATGTTAAACTCAAAAATAGAATATCTAAAAGATAGAGACCACAGGATAGGACACAGTTATTTTATGGAAATAAATGATGCTGAAGATTTCAACTTTGTCTGGTATAATGAAGTTGTTCCTTTAATATTGGAGTATTTTCATAACGATTGGGAGACCATAAGGGATTTAATTGGTCCTTTCGTTGAAGAATCCTCAGATTCAAATGATAATAAAACCTACAAGATAAAAAAACTTGAGGGGAAAGATATAATTGATGCATTAAAACAGATGTTACTAAAAAATGAAAACAATAACACTATTTGAGTTTGAAAGAAAAAAATATAAGGATGTAGAAGAATTAAATAATATTGACACACTTAATGCAATCCAGAATTTTATCGGTAATAATAAAGAATATCAGGACGAAGGGATATTTACACTTTATAAAGATTACATCAAAACATCCAGTTTTGTTGGTTTTGGGCTTTTTAACAATGTCCAGATAGAGGTTCTTCCAAAATTGTATAGAGATGAAACGCTTTTATTAAAGGAAAAGAGGAAAGAGGCAATCGAATGTTTTTTAAGATTGATGGATTTTGCCTATGGATTAAATATAAAAGAATATGAATATGCAAAATTAAACAGCCGTATAACCAATCAAAGCCTATACGAAATATTTATTTATTTGTTTTCTAAAACTCTACTGGATGAAATACGAAACGGATATTATCGAGAATATACCGAGATACAAAGAGAAGAAAGATATTTGAAGGGAAAGTTATTGGTGGGTAAACAGGTTATAAAACTCCCCCATCAAAGGCATAAATTTTCTATTGAATATGATATATTTAACGAGGATAATTTACTTAACAGGGTATTTTATCTTGCGGCATATATCTCTTCCCTGTATTCCAGATGGTTCTGGAATAAAAAAAATCTGAGTGAGTTGACCTTTTTATTACAAGATGTTAGCCTTGACTACAATATTATTAACAAACTTGATGAGGTAATATTTTCAAGATTAAACCAAAGATTTATTATTCCCTTTAATTTCGCAAAAATAATACTAAAAAGTTTTTTGAACCAGAGTAAAAAAGAGGGGGCAGGATTCTTTATTGATATGAATAAACTGTTTGAATATTATGTCTATCGTGCATTAAAAAAAGCATTTCCTGATATGAAAGTGAAATATCAAAAGGGTATTGGGCATCTATTAGAAAGGCAACAATCACAAATCCCAGATATTACCTTAATTGATAAAAATGGCAAAAACCTTTTAGTAGAGGTAAAATACAAGGAATACTCGTCAGTTGGGAGAAACGACCTTTATCAAGTATATGCCTATACAAAAGTAGGAAATGCAGATGTAATATTGGTTTATCCCAGGAGAAAAGGATTTAATCAAAAATTGGAGGAACAGGAGAAAATTTTTTTTGATGGTGGCAAATTATTTATCCTCCCTTTCAATATAGGTATAATTTCAAAAATACCATCTATCAGAAGTCCTGAACTGCCACAGGATTTTTATAATTCAATAACAAACATTATTGCAGACTACAAAGGAGTAAATCGAAGCCTCTAAAAAAGGAAGGAGGCTTGATACTTTTCAAACTTCAGTCTGACTTCTTATTTGTCTTATGTCTTTTTGAACGCTCGGTAGATTTGGGCATCTTAATACTACTCATTGCAACTGCAGATGCCTCATTTAGCAATTTGCTAACACCTGTATAAACTTCTTCATTATTTACAAGTATCCCTGTGTTCTTGCGTAGATTGCGTCTTATAGTTCTAAGTGTATCTTCCGAGATTATTGCCGATAACAATGATTTAGGTGCAAGAACTTTCACATGTTTCCAAATTTTATTAAGCCCATCGCGTTTTACTGATTTATAACCAATAATTTCAAACTTCCTAACCAATTCATCAATCCCGTCCTCCATTAAATTCCAATTATCTAAAATTTCAATTTTAGGAGGTTGCCCAAATTCTACATGGTATATTTTCCATTCTTTACCATTAGTTAGCAAAATCCATTCACATCCTGCATCAATTGCATAGGATGTTACTTGTTTTAAATGTTTTTTAGATAATTCGATTCCAACTCTTTTAAGTTCAATCATTATTATTGGTCTAGCATCGGGTTCTGGGTCAAGATGAATGACAAAATCAACATGTTCTGTTTCACCTGCACCTTTTACAGCACGTTCACGTGAAAGATGATTAAAAATATTATAACCCATAACTTCTTCAAAAATTCGTTCAACTCTTCTTCGAGTTTCAGCCTCATTGCTATCCATTTTTATCGCTTGGTCTATCATTTTTCGTGCATTCCGGATAGCCTTCCTCTGCTCTTTTGAAATTTTTGTTTTAATCATTATTCCTCCTTCCAAAGTTTACATAGTGACTTTGAATGGTCACTAAAATGGTATTTCTATCCATCATTGTATAGCCGTTATATCTCTATTATAAAAAATCTCTCTTATTTGTCAAGGCTTTTCATAATTATTTTGGTCCTATAATAAGGGAAATAATCAAACTTCATCCTCCCTCCACCACCTTTATTTCTTCTTCTGTCAATCCGTAAAGTTGATAAACCAACGAATCTATTTTTTTATCAAGGATGTCTATTTGAGTTGTATATAGTTTTTTATCCTGCTCCAGTCTCACAGAATGATATTTTTTCTGCAATGCTGTTATGCCTCACTTGCACATAAAACTTGAATTACATCTGCTAAATATCGTTTTTGTGCCTTTCCTTTGGGTATTAACTCGGAAGGAAATTCTTCGGGATAATGTTTTAAAAGATGCCTGATGAACTTATTGAGTTCTTTCTCTCCGCATTCGCTCTTGATAAGTATATCATATTTCACTCTCAAATCTCTAT
>WFRC01000283.1 GCA_015486685.1 Caldifarciminota bacterium | reverse complement strand
ATGGTAAATACAGGGAGGTATATCTCAATAATAATGAGAAAATCAGGGCATCTGTTGTGATTGGAGCAGATGGAGTAGATTCACTTATTGGAAGATGGGCAGGCTTAAAGACTGTTATGGTGAAAGGTATGTATCACAGCACTTATCAGTATTATATGTATATTCCTGATATGCAGGAGAATATGGTGATGTTCAAGTTTGGCAGGGATGTTGCCCCTGGTGGTTATATCTGGGTATTCCCAAAGAAAAAAAATACGGCAAATGTCGGTATTGGGATTGATACATCTCTGACAGATAAAAAGCCAAAATACTATCTTGATAGATTTATTAAAAAACACCTCCCTGATGGTAAAATTCTATATGGGAATGGTGCAGGTGTGCCTACCTGTAATATAAAGAGACGTTCAACAGATGGGGTTATTCTTGTTGGTGATGCGGCAAGGGTCGTTGACCCCATCAGCGGAGGAGGTATTTCTAATGCCTTACTTACAGCCAGAATTGCATCGGATGTAATATATGAAAAATCCTCAAATAGTGGTTTTTCAAAAAATGTATTATCGGGCTATGATAAATTATGGGAGAGAGAGTGGGGGAGAGAAATGAAATGGAGGATAAAGGCAAATTATGTATACAAAAAACTTACGGATGAAGACCTGGAAATGCTTTATGAATTTGGCAAAGAGAATTACCATAATAAAACGATATATAGCGTGGAACCCTTTCAGATTATAAAGTCCATCTTGAAATGGAGTCCGAAACTTTTAAGAATAGGAGCAAAAATCATTGTTGGTATATGATATAATAAAAAGGGGTAAGCAAATCTTTATCCTGATTGACCCGGATAAAGAGGATAGGGATAAATTGAAAAATAAAGGGCAAAGAATTGATGTATCTCCTATATCGGCTGTGCTTATAGGGGGAAGTGCAAAGGAAATTAAAGATTTTGGAGGATTTGTTCAACGGGTTAAGAAATATACAAATAAACCTGTTGTTATATTCCCCGGTTCATCAAGCCAGATTTCTCCTTATGCAGATGGGGTTCTTTTTCTTACTTTGATTAGCGGCAGAAATCCTGATTTTCTCATTGGAGAGCAGGTAAAGGCGGCACCCATCTTAAAGGGATATGGAATAGAGGTAATTCCAACAGGGTATATTCTGGTAAAATGTGGAAGAAAAACATCCGTAGAGAAGGTAAGCAAAACAGATGCAATAGATGCGGAAAATATAGATAAAATTATTGCCCATTCTATTGCAGGTGAAATGTTGGGGCTTAGAGCAATCTATCTCGAAGGTGGTAGTGGGGCAGATAAAAGCATATCTGATGATATAGTAAAAGGGGTAAGGAAAAATATAAATATCCCTTTGTTTATTGGTGGGGGTATAAGGGATGTTGAAGATATTGAGAAAAAATTTAATGCAGGTGCAGATGTAGTAGTGATAGGCAATGCAATTGAAAAGGATGAGAATTTTCTTGGAAAAATAGAAAGGAGGTTTCGTTGAAAGGGGTAATACTTGCAGGTGGATTGGGCACGAGATTATATCCGCTGACAAAGATTACAAATAAACACCTTTTGCCTTTATATGATAAGCCTATGATTTATTATCCGTTGATTACAATGGTAAAAGCAGGTATAAAGGATATAATGATTATAACAGGCGGGAATAATGCAGGAGACTTTATAAGACTACTTCAGAATGGACAGGAATTTGGTCTTACACAGTTAAATTATGCATATCAGGAAAAAGAAGGAGGAATAGCCCATGCCCTTGCAATTGCAGAAAATTTTGTAGATAAGGATAAGGTGCTTGTAATTCTTGGTGATAATATAGTTGAAGATGATATAAGTGCAGCGGTATCGGATTTTGAGACTCAAAAAAGGGGTGCGAAGATATTTCTAAAGGAGATAAAAACGCCTAAGGATTACGGCGTTGCTGAAATTAAGGGAGGTAAGATTATCGGCATTGAAGAGAAGCCCAAACACCCAAAATCTAATCTTGCTGTTATAGGGGTTTATATGTATGATTCAACGGTGTTTGATATCGTTAAGCAAATAAAACCCTCAGCAAGGGGGGAGATGGAAATTACAGATGTGAATAACTGGTATATACAGGAGGGGACGCTGACATACCATATATTAAAAGGATGGTGGGGTGATGCAGGTGCCTCTGTGGATGCCCTTTTAGAAACAAATAATTTTATAGCGAGGAAGGTAAAGAATGAAGGTCCTAATCACTGGTGGAACTGGACTGCTTGGAAAAATTCTCAGTGAGAAACTGAAACCTCAATTTGATGTTATACCCTTAGGTGACGAACTGCATCTGGGAGAAGACGGGGTAAAAGAGAGACTGAGTGCATATTCTCCGGATTATGTTATTCATCTTGCTGCATATACAGATGTTGATGGGTGTGAGGAACATCAAAACCTGGCATTCAGGGTAAATGTATTGGGCACAAGGTATGTTGTGGAATGGGCGCAGTCTCAAAATATACCTGTGCTTTATATGAGTACTGATTATGTATTTAACGGTGAAAAAATGAGTCCTTACTTTGAATACGACAGCCCAGACCCCATTAATTTTTATGGAAGGACAAAGTTTATCGGTGAGGAATTTGTAAAAAACTATCTGCAGAAATTTATTGTAGTAAGGTCTTCAGGTCTATACGGAAAAGGTGGTAAAAATTTTGTGAACACAATCCTCAGGATAGCAGAACAAAGAGGGAAAATTTGGGTTGTAGATGACCAGGTTATTTCTCCGACATACAATCTGGACCTTGCCGATGGTATAGTGAAAATTTTGGAAGGGAATGGTATGGGTATTTATCACATAGCAGGAAAGGGTGCAGTTTCCTGGTATGAATTTGCAAGGGAAATTATTGACATTTCAGGGATTGATGCCAATGTGATACCTATCTCGACAGAAGAAAGTAAAAGAAAGGCAAAGAGACCCCCATATTCAAGCCTTGAAACCACAATATTTGAAACAGAATTTGTCAGATTAAGGGGATGGAAAGAGGCACTTATGTCATATCTGGAGACAAAATGAAGGAAAAAATACGGGAAAAGATTGAAGATTCCATAAAGGTAAAAAAAGATGTGGGGGAATTTTTAGTTCCTGAGATAGAAAAAGCGGTATTAAAGATAAAAGAAACTTTGATAAATGGTGGGAAAATCCTTTTGTGCGGTAATGGCGGCAGTGCCGCTGATGCCCAGCATATTGCCTGTGAGTTTATAGAAAAGGTGAAAATAGAGAGGAAATCTATTCCTGCCATTGCACTGAATGCAAATACATCAGTTCTTACCGCTGTTGCCAATGATGAATCAT
>WFRC01000282.1 GCA_015486685.1 Caldifarciminota bacterium | reverse complement strand
TGCTTGAAGTAGTATATCTTATTAGCGTATCCTTTTATCTTATCTGCCAGCCCATCATCATCTGCCAGAAGGAGGGCATTAACAGAGACATCATTTAATTTTGCTGCTCCAGAAAGTATTTCGTATGTGATATCAGAAATTTCACCATTTCGGTGCTCTACAAGAACAAATATATCTCTCATACCAGCCCCCTTCCTTTCAAAATCTCTGCAACCTTTGTTGATACCTCATCTGGTGACCCCTGAATAATTTCTGCCGCCTTTTCAACAGGTGGTATATATAACTCCTGAATCTCTGAATTATTTGTTATCTCTGCAGGTTTAACCACCCGAATTTCTTTTGCACCTGCCCTTTTAATTCCAAGAATGGAGGCATATCTCGGCTCATTTATACCTGTCTGAATCGTAAACACTGCTGGTAATTTCATTTCATAATCCTCCAAAAAACCTCCCTCAATTTCCCTTTTTAATCTACCTTTATTCTCCTGCATTTCTGTTTTAACAACAAATGAAATATGGGGGATATTTAGCATCTCAGCAAGCATTATTCCAACCTGGGAATAACCATCATCGTCTGCAATACACCCTGTAAAAATTAAATCGTAATGCTCAACCTCTTTCAATCCCTGTTTTAACAAATTTGCAACAGCATAAGGGTCTAACTGCTTTATATCAGGAACATCCACCCTTACAGCCCAATCTGCCCCTTTTGCAAGCCCCATTCTGATTACCTCGTCTGTTTCTGCAGTGCCAACGGAAAGAATAATAACCTTCCCGTCAAATTCCTGTTTTAATAATAGTGCCTCTTCAAGGGCATAGTTATCTGCCTCGTTAATGCCAAATGCAAGCCCTTCATCCAAAATCTCCTTTTTATTCTCTGCAATCTTCAAGGTTGCTTCTGCTGTTTCAGGCACCCTCTTTACACAAACAACAATATTCATTATACCTCCTTGGCTTGTTTCACAAACATTTCAAATTGCAAATTTTCTCGTAAATCGTAAATCGTTATTCGTTAATTGTAAAAACAACAGAAGAAAGTATGCCTTTTATTTCATTTCTTTTCACGCTTCACGGTCTTTCTCATTTCACGATTTACGCTTTACGCCTTACGAGTTTTACAGTTTTGCGCTTTTCATTTCAACCATATCCTATACCTTTATAAGTCTAATGAGCGATAAATTTCTGCCCTTATCTCCCCCTCTTTTTGAAAAAAATATCTCAGGAGATTGGGTAATTTTTTTACTGTCGATAATTTCTTTTACCCCCATTTTTTCAAATATTTCAATTGCTCCTTTTCTTAAATCCATATAATATCTATTGCCTTTGCGGAACAAGGCATTGGAAGAAATTTTACCCTTTGCTAATGATATTACAGGTTTTCCAACGGGATAATTTTCAGGAAGTATAGAAGGTCCAAGTATTACCTTAACCTTTTCTGCTGGTATATTGTATATTTTTTTAATTGTTTCAACAGCCTCCTGTATGATTCTGCTTACAAGACCTTTCCATCCAATATGAATAATACCCACGAGAGGTATATCGGGGACAAATATAAATGCAGGAAGACAATCTGCTACCTTTATCAAAAGGTATAAATTTTTCTCTTTTGCAATTAAACCATCACCAACAAATTGGACAGATGTATCTACAATCTGCACAATAGAAGAATGAATCTGCATAAGCGATGCATAATTTTTGACATTCATAAAATCCAGAGGATTTCCATATTTCGTGCCTTGAATTATCTGAACGCCATCCCATCCTTCCCATTCAAACCATATATTATTATCTTTCTCGTATTTTTTCCACATAGGCATATTTTATAAAAAATTTCCCCAATGTCAAGAAAAAAATTTCAAAAAAATTATCAGATAGTTAAACCGATTTGAGGGCAATCTTATAATAGGTAGGCAAAAATATTTTTCTTGACTAATTTTGATATCCATATTATTATAAAGATATGAAGAAAAAGAGAGTTTTTGATGAGATTCGGTCTTATGGAATGGCAATTCTGATTGTGCTTGTAATCAGGGCATTCTTTGTTCAAGCATTCCATGTGCCTACGGGTTCAATGGAAAATACCATACTTGTAGGTGATTTTCTTATGGTAAACAGATTTATTTATGGAATGAAAGTGCCTTTCACTGATAAATACATAGTGCGTTTCAGGTATCCTGAAAGGGGTGAAATAATCACATTTCGATATCCACTTGGCAGAGCAAATTTTGTTAAAAGGTGCATTGGACTGCCTGGCGATACCGTTGAAATAAGACACAAGATATTATATATAAATGGGAAAAGGATGGATGAACCTTATGCAATACATAAAGATTTAAGGGAATTTCCCCCACTGGAAATGGATAGACAGTTATATCAGGCATTATGGGAAAGAAGAGAACTTTTAAGATATGGGGGAGTGAGAGACAATTTTGGGCCTGTTGTAGTGCCAGAAGGGGATGTGTTTGCAATGGGAGATAACAGGGATAATTCTGATGATTCAAGATTTTGGGGCCCTTTGCCCCTGAATCTTATATCAGGCTCACCTTTAATCATCTATTGGTCCTGGAAAAAACAGGTACCCATCTACAAATTTTTTGTAAAGGTCAGATGGGGCAGGATTGGCAAAGTGA
>WFRC01000281.1 GCA_015486685.1 Caldifarciminota bacterium | reverse complement strand
TATTACTTCTGAGAATGGGAATAAATCCTGTATTTTATCCTGTTTATAGGAATAAAGTTAAACTTACAAAAGGCGGAGTAAATGTTTATATAGATGTTTCAGGTTCAATGGACGAGTATATCCCATTTATCTTTGGTGCAATCTATCCCCTTAAGGATTACATAGGAGAAGGTATTTATGAATTTAGTAATAAAGTGGTTAAGGTGGAATGGGAAGATATAAAGAAGGGTATTTCCTACACCACAGGTGGAACAGATGTGGAGTGCATTTTAAGACATATGTTGAAATATCGCCATAAGAGGGCTGTAGTTTTTACAGATGCCTTATTTAGTGTGCATAATTTGACTCTGGTGCACAGAATGGAAAAAGAAGGAAGGAAATTATATTTTGTGATTATAAATGACACGAATGAAAATCGCCTCGATATCAGATTAAGAAAAATTGTAAAAGGTTGTTGGACTGTGAGGAGTAAGGATACATCCCTGAAAAGATGCAAAGGTATGGAGAGGAAAAGATGAGAACCACCCATCCTGTGAGATTGCTTCGCTCCCGTTGGTCGCTCGCAATGACATTCGCAGGCTAAAGCCTTCGCCTACCACTTTCCGTTTTGCGGATTATGTTCTTTGTTTTTTGTGGAATTTATAATGTTTATCCTGTTTATCCTGTCAAAAAATAATTCTCAATGACGAGATGCTTCGCCTGCGGCTCAGCATGACAGAATACATAGCTCAGAATGGCAAGAGAAAGGAGTCCACTGTCCTATTATAATACTGTGCGTAGTAATATAGGACATAAGGGGTAAATGCCTATATTTTCAGTATTACAGAGATTATTGTCCTATTGTGGGACAATCATCCTGCATAATAAAGAATTGTCAATACCTGGAATTGCTTTCATTATAAAGGAGTTATGCATTATTTGTATTCTGGTATGAAAGTTGTATATATAAATGTACAAGGTTGAATGTTCAATGTTCAATGAAAAAACAAAAAAGAAAAATTTTTTAACAAAAAAGGAGGTTATGATGAAAAAAACAATACAAAAAAAGGTAAGCATCAAAGAGAACGAATGTATATGGTCTAAGTTAGGTGTTATATCCTACAGATTGTGTGATAATCCTGTTCCCTATGATTGCAACAACTGTGAATTTAACCAGATGATACTGGACGCAAATGAATCCGGAGAAGGTAGCACAGTAGAAGGTGTCGACATTATAGAGAAATTGAAAAATCTTCCGGCAGGAGAAAGAAAATGCAGGTATATGCTCAGTGGTGATGTATCATTCAGGCTTTGCACAAATAATTATCACTGCGGCACCTGTGAATTTGACCAGATAATGCAAGATTCCATTGATATGAATCCTGCTGTAATCAGAATGAGAAAGAATGTAAAAACTAAGATAAAAGGATTTATTTTTGACAGCGGGCTTTATTATCACGAAGGACATATTTGGGCTAAAAGGTTTGGTAAAAACAGCTTGAAAGTAGGAATTGATGATTTTGCAAGGAGGATTTTAGGAAAAGAAATCAAGGTTCATCTTCCCTCCGAAGGAACTGTATTAAAAAGAAAAGCACTCGCCTGTGAAATTGAAAAAGGAGAGAGAAAAATATATCTGTTTTCCCCTGTAAATGGTATTGTCGAAAAGATAAATACTGAAATAGGTGAAAATCCGTCTATAGTACACAAAAATCCATATAAAAAGGGATGGCTTTTTACAGTGAAGCCGCTGGACATAGAAGATAGTTTACAAAAATTTTATTATGGGAGTAAAGCAAGAAGATGGTTTACAGCAGAAAGTCAAAAACTATTCGATACGATTAAAGATAATTCAGGTGTCCTTGTGCAGGATGGCGGAGAACCCATAGAAGACCTTTTTGATAGTATGCCACTTGATGAGTGGAAATCTATTGTGAAAGAGTTTTTATCTATGTGAAAATAGGAGAATGAGTAAGGGCGTATGGAATAAATACGCCCTTACATTATAAAAAGGTCTTGACAAATACAGGTCTTTTTTGTATTTTAAATTATTAAAAAGGAGAAATGATGAAAAGGGCATTACTTGAATTATCTTCTATGAAAAGTTTGCTGGAAAACCTTCTCAAATATATGGAAGAGGGGGTATTTACTGTTGATAAAGATGGCAAAATCACCTCATTTAATAAATCTGCTCAGTGGATAACGGGATACTGTTTAGATGAGGTAATTGGAAAAAAGTGTTCCGATGTATTCAAGTCAAATTTGTGCAATAATACCTGTCCACTTTCAAAGGTATTCAAGGTTGACGCACCGGTTTATAATCATAATGTAGAATTTTTATCAAAAGATGGCAAAAAAATTCTTGCAAATCTGGTTTGTATTCAATTCAAAAACGCAAAGGGTGAGATATTAGGGGCGGTAAATATATTTCAGGATATAACGGAAATAAAAAAACTCCAACATCAACTTCTTCAATCAGAAAAACTTGCTATTATGGGACAAATCTCAGCAGGTGTAGCACATGAAATAAACAATCCTATATCCGGAATTTTAACATATTTTAGTTTGATAAAGAAAAAAATAGACAAGGAAAAGTTAAGTACCGAAGAAATTAAAAAAATTCATGAGTATATTGTTACAATGGAAAGAGAGACATCCCGTATAAGCAGGATTGTTAGAAATTTATTGGATTTTTCTCGAAAGAAAGAGCCAGATTTTCAACCACTCAATCTTACAACAGTACTTGAAAACACTATATCTCTTCTCTATGACCAGATTGCATTAATGAATATAAAGGTGGAGAAAAAGATAGAAAAGGATATTCCTGAAATCATCGGAGATTTCGGACAACTTCAACAGGTATTTATGAATTTGATTTTGAATGCCATACAGTCAATGGAACAGGGGGGGACATTAACGCTCAAAATAAGCAAGGTTGGGAAAACAGGCGGGGGGTGCTTTGTAATTGCTGAGGTTAAAGACACGGGTCGTGGGATAAAAGATGAAAACTTATCCAAAATTTTTGAGCCATTTTTTTCTACGAAAAAAGGAGAAAAAGGGATGGGATTAGGATTGGGACTCGCGATTGTGCAAAGAATTATTAAAGACCACAGGGGGTCTATATCTATTAAAACTAAATTGGGAAAAGGAACCTCATTTATGATTAAACTTCCGGCAAGATGAATCATATTTGTGTAATAGAGATAGGCAATATCAAAAAAGATATTATTAAACATATATCTGATAGTATTGAAAAAGAATTTGGCTTGCCAGTAAAAAGATTAAAAATGGGGATAGACTTAATAAAAAATACATTCTCGGTCAAAAGGAATCAATTCCTTGCCTCAAAGATTATAGAAAAAATTCTTCATTATACCCCAACTAATTGTTTAAAAACATTAGGTGTTCTAAATGTTGACATATATACACCGATTTTCACATTTATCTTCGGACAATCACAATTTGAAGGGAAGGTTTCACTTATTTCATTATATAGATTAAAACAGGATTTTTATTCCCTCCCTTCTAATGACAACCTTTTGATGGAAAGGGCAGGAAAAGAATCACTCCATGAATTGGGGCATAATTTTGGGCTTGCGCACTGTGATAATCCGAAATGTGTAATGCATTTTTCAAATAATACAATAAAGATTGATAGAAAGGAGAAAAACTTCTGTAGAAGTTGTAAAAAATATTTAAGGTCAAAAATAGAAAAGGAGTAGAAAGATGAAAGATAAACCCACAATTTTAGTTGTAGATGATGAATTGATTGTCAGAGATTCTTTATCTGACTGGCTTGCTGAGGATGGATATAATGTATCGACAGTAAAAAATGGCAACGAAGCCCTTAAATTAGTAAACGAGAAAGACTGGGATGTTTTACTTGTAGACCTTAAAATGCCGGGATTAAGCGGTCTGGATGTCTTATTAAAAGTGAAAGAAATTAATCCAAACACCCCTGTAATTATAATGACTGCCTATGCAACAGTAGATACAGCCGTAGAAGCCATTAAAAAAGGGGCATACGATTACATCACAAAACCATTCAATCCCGAAGAAATCACACTTACCCTCAAAAAGATTATTGCACATCAAAAACTTGTAAAAGAAAATATCCTGTTGAAAGATGAATTAAAAAAACGTTACTATCTTGGAAATATAATAGGTAAATCACCAAAGATGTTAAAAGTATTTGAATTGGTGAAGATGGTCGCAAACACGAAATCCAATGTCCTGATTACGGGCGAAAGTGGAACAGGAAAAGAGGTCATAGCAAGAGCAATACATGAAACAGGGAATAGGAAAGAACAACCTTTTATCGCCATCAGTTGTGCTGCATTGCCTGATACTTTGTTAGAATCCGAACTCTTTGGATATGAAAAAGGTGCTTTTACCGGAGCAGTAAACTCTCGGAAAGGAAAGATTGAAATCGCTAACAAAGGAACACTCTTTTTAGATGAAATCGGTGAAATTAGCACAAAAACCCAGCTGGATTTATTAAGATTTCTTGAAGAAAGAGAATTCAGAAGGTTGGGAGGTGAAAAACTTATATCCGTGGATGTTAGAATTATCACTGCAACAAATAAAAACCTTGAATTAGCAATTAAACAAGGTATATTCAGAAGTGATTTATATTATAGATTAAATGTAGTAAACATACATCTCCCACCATTGAGAGAACGAAAAGATGATATACCACTCCTTGCCCACCATTTTCTGGAGAAATATACATTGGAAAACAATAAAAATATTGATGGCTTTTCTCCTGAGGCACTTAATCTCTTGATAGAATACAATTGGCACGGTAATGTAAGGGAATTGGAAAATGTTATAGAGAGGGCAACAGTCGTTTCAAAAGAAAATTTGATAACTCCTCAAAACCTTCCTGATAATATAAGGGGGAAAAAGCCCCCAAAATTTGCAGGCGTATCCTCATTAAAAGATATGGAAAAGCATTATATAAAACAAATATTAGAGGAAACAAATTGGAATATGAAGGTCAGTGCTCAAAAATTGGGGATTGCTCGTTCCAGTTTGTATAGAAAAATCAAAGAATATAAAATCCATACTCCCTAAAATTTCTCTTGACAAATCCATTTTTATTTTTATATTCTCTAAAAACGGAGGTGAATATTTGGTAAGAATTCGGTTAAGGCGTGTTGGAAAAAAGAAAAATCCTGTCTATCAGGTAATTGCTGCTGACAAAAGGGCGCCGAGAGATGGAAAGTTTATTGAAAAACTGGGCTGGTATAATCCAAAAGATGGAGCCTTTTCTCTTAGATGGGAACAAATTGATTTATGGATGAAAAAGGGCGCTGTCCCAAGCAATACAGTGAAAAATCTTATAAAAAGATTTAAAAAACAAGAAACGAAAAAGGAGGTAGATGATGAAAGAGCTAATTGAACACATTGCTAAATCCCTTGTTGACTATCCTGAGAAGGTAGATGTCAAGGAAATTACTGGTCAGAGAACAGTGGTATATGAATTAAAGGTTGGAGAAGGTGATATTGGCAAAATTATTGGTAAAGAAGGGAAAACTGCTAAAGCAATAAGAACAATACTTGGCGCAGCCTCTATGAAAACCGGAAAAAGGGCAGTTTTAGAAATTTTAGAACCATAAACAAGTTATTTGGACATATATGTCCTGAGCATATTTCCTGAATTTATTCAGGAATATATAAAAATAGGCGTAATTAGAAAGGCAGTAGAAAAAGGTTTAGTAAAAATTACCTCTCTAAACCTGAGGGATTTTACAAAGGATAAACATAGAACAACAGATGACTATCCTTATGGTGGAGGAGGAGGAATGATTATGAAAGTAGAACCTGTATGGAATGCCTTAAAAAGTATTAAAAAAAGGGGCTTAACCATCCTTTTAACTCCTCAAGGTAAATTACTAAGCCAGAAGAAACTTCATACCTTTTCTGAATCTGATAGTATTACTATTATAGCGGGAAGATATAAAGGTGTAGATGAAAGGATAAGAACCTTTATAGATGAAGAGATATCAATTGGAGATTATGTCCTTTCGGGTGGTGAATTACCTGCTTTAATTTTGATAGAAGGAATTGTAAGGCTTATCCCGGGGGTTGTCGGTAATTATGAATCTGTAAACACAGATTCCTTTGAGAATGGCATACTGGATGCCCCTTACTATACAAGACCGGCTGAATTTATGGGTTTAAAGGTGCCTGAAATTTTGCTTTCAGGCAACCATCAAAAAATTAAAGAATGGAAAAGGCAAAAATCATTAAAAAAAACATTAGAGAAAAGACCCAAACTGCTGAAAAATGCCGAATTAACAGAAAAAGATAAAAAATATTTGGAGAAAATCGAAAAAGGAGATAAGTGATGGATATAATTCAAGAATATGAAAAAACTATGATAAATAGAGAGATACCAGAATTCAATTCCGGGGATACAATAAGAATCCATTCCAAAATTGAAGAGGGTGGAAAAGTAAGGGTGCAAAAATTTGAAGGGACAGTGCTGCAAAAAAGAAATTCGGGTGCAAGAAAAACTGTTACGGTGAGAAAAGTCACGCAGGGTATTGGCATAGAAAGAATATTTCCTCTGTATTCCCCAAATATTGTGAAAATTGAAGTTCTAAGAAGAGGAAAGGTAAGAAGGGCAAGACTTTTCTATCTAAGGGAAAGGAAGGGAAAAGCCTCTCGCATTAAAGAGAGGAGATGAAAAGCATAGATGATAGATACTGGAATAATGGAATTGATGTTCTTTGTGGAGTTGATGAAGTAGGGAGAGGTCCCCTTGCAGGTCCTGTTGCAGCTGCTGCTGTAATTTTACCACCATTTACTTATCTTAAATATGTTAATGATTCAAAAAAACTTACCCCCAATCAAAGAGAAAAGGCATATATTGAGATTCTTGAAAATGCCCTTTCCATCGGGATTGGATTTGTTGAACCCTTCCTGATTGATGAATGGAATATCTTATCCGCCACAAAAGAGGCTATGAGAAGGGCTATTAGCAGGTTAGATATCATCCCTGAAAAGGTCATAATTGATTACATAAGATTAGATGGACTAACTATCCCACAAGAGAATATTCTATACGGAGACAGGCTATCCCTATCTATTGCTTCTGCATCCGTAATTGCAAAAGTTGTAAGAGATAGAATTATGGAAATGTATGATGTTATATTTCCTGAATATGGTTTCTCTCAAAACAAAGGATATGGCACAAAATATCACATTAACGCCATTAGAAAATATGGTCCAACAAAAATCCATAGAAAATCCTTCAAACCTATCTCGCAAATCATCGGCTTTAATAGGTAAAGAAAGCGAATCTCTCGCTTCGGATTATCTTATCAATAAAGGATACAAAATTCTGGAACGAAATTTAAGGGGAAGAAACTGGGAAATAGATATAATTGCAAAGAAAAATGGAATTTTTGTATTTGTGGAGGTAAAATCCAGGAAAAATAAGGATTTTGGCGCACCTGAAAAATTTGTTGACAAAAAGAAAAGATATCGTATAATTAAAGGTGCTACATATTGGCTTACAAAAAAAAGATTGTGGAATAAGGTAGATGTTAGATTTGATGTAATAACCATAATAAAAAAAAAGGAGGTGATGCATTACAAAAACGCCTTTAATCTCGAAAAAAAAACTTAAAAAGGAGGTAAGTATGAAAAGAGCATTCTTATCTGGGAGTATTCTGATTATGATTTTTTCTCTCAACGCATTTAATGGACAATCATTCAGGATGCTTTCAACAGGAGGACTTTTAGAAGATGATTATGACCTGATGCTTGACCCTGCAAGAATCCCTCTTATTAAAGGGGGGAGAACTTATACAAATTTATCTGATATCTTAAACGGATGGTTACAAAATTCATATTTGCTTGGAGGCAATACAAAACTGGCAACTATCTATTTTGCAGGCCTTTATGATAGGTCCAGTACCAGAACACCGCAGTATACCAATTTACAGGACCGATACGGAAATCCACTTACAGGAGATGCAGAAATTTATAATACCGTACTTGAAGATAGGGACGGAAATGGCAATTATGATTGGGAAGAACTCTCACATCTAATGGAAAGCGCCTGGTGGGAAAATGCATTTTCGGATATGTATCTGGGTATTGGTGGTTACCTGGGGAAAAATAGAATTGGTTTTGGATTTATAGCAAATAATACTACAGGTAGAATAATAGCATCTGCCCAGAATTACAATTATACCAACACACATTTAAGCCTTATAACACAGGAAATAGTCTACAGTGATTCAAGCCAGGGAACAGGAACTATGGATTTTTCTAATCATTCAAAAAACTACTTCCTGTCATTCTGGATGCCTGTTGTTAGAAATCTTGATATGGGATTTCAATTGGGTATGAACCCATTCAATACAGGTAATACATTTCAGGATACGAGTTTCCTGATGCAGGATTGGAGTCCTGAAGATATTTCAACAATTGATACCCATACAGAACATAGTCGCGATTTTACAGATTTCCCTCAACACTCAAATGACCTATATTTTTCTGCAAAAACTATCTACAATTCAGGCAAAAAAGAAATATGGGGAGTTATTACAATGTCACATACAGGTATAGGCATAAAGGATAATATAGAACATCACTTTAACTCTGTTGTGGACAGCACAACAGTTGGTCCTGGTATACAAATAACATTAGATACTACTGACACAATAGCGATGAGTAATGGCTCGGGTTCAAATAATGAAATCTCCTTTTTTGGAAAAATCATACACAGGCCATCGGATAAGGTAAGATTTGCAATGGGCATAAATCTGGTATCAGGTAATGGAAGTATAACAACTACGACCAATGATAACTATGAAGCCTTCCATCTATATCAAGATGGAGATACTGCTTCATTAGACCACGATGATTTTACAAGGGTAACAACATCATCGGATAGTATAACAAACATAACTACCTATAATTATAGCCAAATATCCTTACCCGTTGGTTTTGAATGGGCAGTAAAGCCTGAGGTGTTACTCCGTGCAGGTGCAAATTATAGATATTATTACAGAAATCAAACTACTACAAGCACATTAGACAGTGTGTCTGTCCAGCATACAAGAACCGATTATGGAGATGGCACTTATACAGAATCCATTATAACCCCCAATAATGAAAATAAGGGTTCAAGTGAAACAAAGATAACAAAAACACCAAAAACCAATTACTATTTTGGTGTTGGATTCATTCCACTTCCCTCATTCCAAATTGATGTTACTATGACAACTACCTTTATTTTTAATGCATCACTCACCTACAAATTCTAAGGAGGTGAACTATGAAAAAATTCTTTATTATATCTTTAACATTATTTATTTTATTCGGCTGTGGCAAGAAGGAAAATCCGCTAACACCAAATTACGGGAATATAAACAATGCTGCCTCTGCCAATCTGCCAACTATT
>WFRC01000280.1 GCA_015486685.1 Caldifarciminota bacterium | reverse complement strand
GCCTTTAATCCAATATATGGATGTTTTCCTTACACCTAAAACAGTGTTAATTTTAGAATGCTTAATCCTATCCAGGATTTCTCTGGATTCACTACTTTGTTCTTTTTCTTTTTTTAAGATTTCTATGGTAAATATCAAAAGATAAGTTTAACTCCAATCCCAAAGTATTTGCCGGACACAGTATTTCCACCTTCAAAGTTGAAATTTAACACAGGTAGAGACAACTGTATTCCCCCAAACACCTTAGGTGCATTTTTCTCGAAAAATTTGTTGGCTCCCCATTTATTATATTTACCACTTGCTGATACCATATCTATGCCTACCCCAAAATATGGCAGTATAGCCACAAATTTTTTGCTGATGGAAAGAAAAACAGATTGTGCTTTCGGGGAAAGATATCCACTGTCAGGTTTAGGGGTGAAATTAAAGCCCATTCGGGTTTTACTGTATCTGTAGTTTAATGAAATCGCAGGCGTAATGGGAGAATCTCTTAATATACCAAACCTGAAACCGAATGTATTAAAATAAAAATTGTCTGATATAGTGTGGAATGCAGTAATATGTGGGAGGAGCAAAATACCATAGCGATAAAGTATATCAAAAGAACCAAAACCCCCTACCATAGGGGCAAAACTTTTCCCTGGAGAAATGCCTATATCTACCCTTAATGTTAGCGTAGGATAATCTCCACTGATTTTTGCTGTCCTATTTGTAGTATCTCCTGGGTCAGATACATTATTTACAGAGTTTGAAGAATATCCCATCCCTATTGTAATGTGAGGAAATTTCCCTCTTGTATTGGCAGAGGAAAATACCCCTGAAATTAGTCCTTTTCCTGCAAATGGCGTAAATTCCTTATAGAATTTTTCTACGCTTGTTGAATCCGCTGAGACAAGTAACAACGATAAAATTAAAAGATACATATTTACCTCCTTTTTTGTAAAATAATAATCTAAAAATTCTTAATGTCAACCCCTAAATTTTTGTTATTTAACAATTTTTTTCTAAATCTTTTTATAAATATATTGAGAGTCTGTCCGAGAATAGGCATTTTTTGCAAAACTGATATTTACAAGTTCTTCATTTTCAGGTGTCAAAATTTTAATTTTTTAATTCTCGGACAAACTCTTGACAATAGGAATTAAATTTGTATTTCTAACGATATGAAACCTATTATAATTGTGCATGGTGGGGCAGGTAAAGCTTATTCCCACAAAACAGAAAGAAAAAAAGGCGTGAAAGAGGCAGCAAGGAAAGGATATGGCATATTAAAAAATGAGGGGAATGCCATTAACGCCGCTGTTGAAGCTGTTAAAATAATGGAAGACAATCCTGTTTTTAATGCTGGGTTGGGCTCTGCGCTTGGAATAGATGGTGAAGCAGAAATGGATGCCTCTGTTATGACAGATGATTATATTTTTGGCGGTGTCACCTGTATTAAAGATGTTAAAAATCCCATTCTTGTTGCTCAAAAAGTGATGGAAGAAACAGAGCATATATTACTGGCAGGAGATGGTGCAGTAAAATTTGCTCGAAAAATGGGATTTAAAGAATTCAATCCTATTACTGAAGGAAGAAAAAAACAATTAAAAAAAAGAAGTGCGAGTTCATTATATAAGAACATAGATAAAATTATTGAAATATATGGAGGTGGAACTGTTGGTGCTGTTGCTATTGATAAGAATGGGAAACTTGCTGCTGCTACATCAACAGGTGGCTTAATGTATCATCTTCCAGGTAGAGTGGGAGATACCCCTTTAATAGGAGCAGGGACTTATGCTTCTCCCTATGGGGCGGCTTCTGCTACAGGGTATGGAGAAATGATAGCAAGATTTATGGTGACAAAGGAGATAGTAGAATGTATGAAGTCAGAGGGGTTTCAACATTGCGCGGAAAATTTTTTAGAAAAAATAGAAGAGAGAGGTTGCGGATGTGGAGTAATTGCTATAAGAAAAGATGGGGTACCTCTAATTCTAAAAAATACACCTGTAATGATTGGAGCCATTGGGGCTTTTAATAATATTAAGGTATTTGAATGAGTTTTATTTTGTTATATCTATTGGGATTTACATCAATTGTTTCGCAAAATAGTTTTTTTTCTATAGGAGATTCTTCTGGTATTAACAATCTATCCGGGGGCAATTCTGGTATAAACATTGAGAAGGATTTTTATAAGGTATCAAGTTTCTTTTCTTTTAAGATGGGGTTTGACCATTGTGACTCAACCAGAATTGGCATATATGATCCGATTATTGGGATTGGTGTAAATTCAAATGTGATGTCTGCATATTTGAATATTGTGCCAGTTGTATCTCTTCCTTTTGGTAGAAATAGTATTAAAAGAAATTATACATTTAATAATTTTGGCGTAGGATTAAAATTCCATTATATAATGGGTTTTAACTATCTATTTGATGTAGATTTCAGGGTATTGAATTATTATAATAATCTGTATGATATTCTATCAGAAGTAGGTTTTAAATTAAATCCACAATTTATTGGGCTTGATATCGGGTTAAAATACCATACTTATTTGTATCAGGGAGAAAATTTTGACAAACTCTATTTTACACCCTCCTTAATTTATAAAAAACATAAAAATTTTTATATTAGCGCCGGTTTGGATTTTAGAATATCAAAGGCACAATGTTTTAATAAAGCACTTGATAGTATAGGTGTCTTTACAGGGAGAGAGGCATCTCCTCCGTGGTTTTTTAATATATCTTTTTCATATATTCCTGAATGGCGCGTGAAAAAGAAGAAACAAAAACTGGTATATTTTCATCTCTTTGATAAAAAAACAGGAAAGCCAATTTCGGGTTTAATAAGTATAGAAGGTATTGGTAGTATTATGGCAGACTCCACAGGGGTAGGTGATATACGCCTTTTCCCTAAATTATATAATGTTACTATATTAAAAGAGGGTTATGTAAATATTGATACTGTTTGCGATGTCAGGTTTAAAAAAGATATATTTATCTTTTTGGATGCGCCTATTCATAAAGGTTGGGTGACCGGGATGATTACGGATAGAAAATCGGGCAAACCACTTTATGCCTCAATTACTATAATGGCTCTGAATAAAAGGCCATTTTATTCGGATAAATTAACAGGGATATATAATCTTGCCTTATCTCCGGGCTCTTATGTTATTAAGGTGCAATCTCAGGGATATTTTGCCTTTATAGGGGTAATAGATGTAAAAGATGGTGAAAGAGATATTAAAAATTTTTACCTGTTAAGGAAAGGGTAAAAGTGAATGAGTGAAGAAGCGAGAAAGCTAAGAAAATGAGAAAGAATAATATAGTTAAAAAGTTAAAATGTTCAAATCAAGACCCCCGTTTTCAATCAATGCCCGCAATGCATTGACATTCCAGCAACATATATCCATAAGATAATTATAAAAAAATTTCCAAAAATGTAAGAAAAAGGCTTGACATTAAAAAATTTTTTTGTATAATATTTTATACAGGAGGTGAAAGATGTTATTATTATTTATCCTTTTTTCTCAAATTTCAGAGAGTTTTCTTTTTACCGGGGATGAAATGACTACTACACCACTCCTTATTCCTGTCGAAGCAAGAACTGCCCCCGCAAATATTACAATTTTTACATACGAAGCCATAGAAGCAATGGGGATAAAAACACTTGCAGATTTATTAAATCTTGTAGAAGGCTGCTACACTTCATACTCAGAAAGACATATCCAGAGGGTATGGATAAGGGGGATAGGAGGATACTATAACGATAGAATTCTTCTCCTTCTTGATGGTGTTCCTCTGAGGGAAGCCGTTTATGGGCACGCATTTATCGATGAATATCTTCCTCTGGAAAATCTGGAGAGGGTTGAAATTATTAAAGGGCCGTCTTCTCCTGTTTACGGGACAAATGCATTTGCCGGAGTGATAAATCTTATAACGAGAAAGAAATTTAAGGATTGCGAGATTAGTGGAAGGAAAGGCATGCATCAATTAGATGAATGGGTGGGCGCAACAGGCTATCAGTCCAATGATATTAAAGTAGATTTATTTGGCAAGGTCTATCAGACCCAGGGAGATGGACAATCTTATTCAGAAATGGGAGAAAGAAATAGGCTTGGAGAGGATCCTGTAAGAGAATCTGCATTTACAGGAAAATTTTCATATAAGCAATTTGAGATTATAGCAGGGTATATGAATTTTCATCATAAGTATCCTGTAAATCATGATATACCGCGCTTCATCTGGGAAAACAACTGGTTTCACTATTATACGAGTTTTGTGCAAATGCATCTCAAGGCAGGTATATTTTCTGCAAATGCCTATCTCCAAAATTACAATAACTGGTCTTTCTACCAATGGAAGGTAATTGATACAATCGCTAATACTGTTGATTATAGGGTAACTTATGATGTTTTTCCAATAAAGCACTCACGAATATATGGCATTGAACCAAGATTTAACCTTGAGTTTAGTGCCTTAAAATTTGTTTTTGGCGGGACAATAGAGAGAACAGAGGTGCTTGAAGTGAGAGACCTATATTATAATAGGTTGACAGGTGATACAATTGCCCCTTATGCAGATACTGCCGCCGGTAATGTATATGATTACTGGATGGACCCAAGAAGGGATATATCCTATAGTATATATGGACAGGCAATATATTCTTCCCGTTTATTTAAAATTATAGGTGGTGGAAGATATGACAATTTTCTTCGGGAAATTAATGGGAAAAACCTTTCTCCAAGGTTGGCGCTCTCTTTATATCCATTGGATTGGATGAGAATTAAATTATTATATGCCACTGCTTTTAGAAATGCAAGTGTGAGAGAGAGATTTATTCATTCTACAAATCCTTCTTGGCCATCAGGAAATCCGTCGCTTATACCTGAAAAATTAAAAACTTATGAGGCTATTGTAAGATTAAATCTAAACGAAACCAAACTCTTAAAAATAGGCGTGTATAGAAACGAGCAGTCTAATGCCATTATTGAAAATAAAGATATAGGTGAATTTGTCAACGATTCAAATAAACTTGTCTGGAAAGGGATTGAACTTTCTGGAATGCAAATATCTGGTTTCAATGAATATTTTCTGAATGCAAGTTATATATTTACTCCTGCAGAGTGGGTACCAAAAACTTCCATAAATGCGGGTATAATCTACAGAATAAGATATAACTATTTTATAGTTCCTGTTATAAGGTGGGTTTCTGAAAGGAAAGGGGCAAATAAATCTATTCCATCCTATTTTAATGCAGATATAACATTATCAAGAAAGGTGGGTAATCTCTGGTTAAAGACGAAGGTGACAAATATATTTGGCGCACCTCAGTTTGACCCCAATATCCGTAATCCCGAGAGAAGAGATATTGAAAGGCCAGGGAGACAGGTATGGATAGAGATATTCTATGGTATGGGTTGAGATTCTCTTATTTTCTAAATTTTTGACTCTTGCATCTGCGCCACTTCCTCCTTATTTAGATGCATATAAAGGGGTTGAGAAAATATTGCCTGGTGTAGAATGCCTTTTCTTACCAGAAACTATTCCCAAAGGCAATTTTCCTATTATTGCTATCGGAAGTGATGCCTTAAAGCAGGTGTATACCCTGAACAGGACCATAATCTTTACAATGGTGCTTTACCCTGATGTTTTTTTAGAAGATACTAATGTTTATGGAGTAAGATTTGAACCCAATCCCGAAGATGTTATAGAAAAGGTTCGTGCCCTCAATTTTGAAATAAAAAGGGTGCATATATTAACAACAAAATATTCCAAACAATATGGAGTTAGATTAAAATATGCATTTGAACAAAGATTAAAAAGCCCCTGTAATCTATTAAACGGTATCCAATCTATCTTAAAAGGACTTAAAACATTAAAGAAAGGTGATATTGTTGTCATACCCCCTGACCCTTTACTTTATACAAAAGAAACATTGATTATGATAACGCCTGTGTATTTTCAGAAAGGGGTACCTGTTATAGGATTTTCCGAAAAGATATTAAAATATGGTATATCATTAAGTATTACGCCCGATTATAAGGATGAAGGGGAAATAGCTGCAAGGATTGCGAAGCGGCTAAAGAATAAGGAAAATATCAAAAAGAGATTTTATTACCCGAAAAAGATAAAGGTGCATACAAACGATAGACTTATTAAATTATTAAGGCAGAGGGGATGAAGATTAGATATAAGATACTCATTTATTATATTGTGACATTTGCATTTGTTCTTCTGACTATTGCCAGTATACTCACAAGATTTGAACTAAGTGGTATAAGGAAAGCAAAGGAAGATAAACTTAATACTATCGGTTTAGCCTTAATATATCCAGCAAGGCTATTTTTTATGACAGGAGATACCACATATATGTTTAAGACAGTTAATGACCTATTGAAAGATAGGGATATTGAATATCTGGGTATTTACAGTAAAGATAATAATTACAAATTTATAAGGCGGAAAGAGAGTGTTGGAATTTCAGATAGTTTGTTAGATATTTTCAGGATGCAAAACAAGGGCATTATACTTAAATCAAGAAGAGTTTTTTACATTTCTCTCCCTGTATATATTTCCAGATATCTACCCACTGAATCTTTTCTTATTCAAAAATCAGAAAAAAAAGAGAAGATGGGGTTTATTATCCTTGGTATAAGTGATAGAAGGTTAAGAATTGCTTATTTGCCTATGCTTATCTCTATAATTTTCATATTTACAGTGGCATTTTTTATAGGTTTTTTTGTCATTTTATTTCTTTATAAACAGATATTATCCCGCATAGTAATAATAGAAAGAGGGATAGCAAAAATAAAAGATGGAAATTTAGATACAAGGATTAAGATTAGTGGTGAGGATGAACTTGCACTTTTTTCTAATACCTTAAATGATATGGTAGATGCTGTTCAAAAAAGAATGGAAGAAATAGAGAAACTGAACAGGGGACTTCAAGAAAAAACTCAGGCACTAAGGGAAGCAAATAGGAGAATATTGGAAGAAGAAGAATTAAGAGAAGATTTCTTTACAAATTTAACACATGAACTTAAAACCCCTCTTCAAGTCATTAAAGGATTTATTGAATTATCCCTGAGAGAAAAATTGAATAATGATGTAAGGAAAAGGATGGGTACAATAAAAAGACATACGGAAAAACTGATAAATATTGTAGACAACCTGTTAATGTTGAAAACGAAAAAATTTGAGGAGTTTAAGGATATAAATCTTAAAGAAGTAATAGAAGAGGTTGTTCATAAAGAGGAAGAAAACGCCCACAAAAAGGGATTAATATTTAATATTGGGGTACAGGATAATATTCATATTTTAGGGGATAGGAATGGATTAAAAACAGTATATACCCATATTATTAATAATGCAATAAAGTTTTCCCAAAAAGGAACGATCTCTATTACAGGAAAAACAGAAGGTGAGAATAGCGTATTAATGATTTCAGACCATGGGATTGGGATAAAAAAGGAAGAAATTAAAAAAGTGAAAATACCATTTTATCAAGTAGAAAGGGGGGATGCCAAAAAATATAAAGGTCTGGGCATTGGTTTGAGCATTGCTGAGTTGATAATAAAGGCACATAAGGGAGAGATGAAGATATATTCAGAGGAAAATAAAGGAACCACGGTAGTTATAAAAATACCACTCACCCATGGGGACGGTGCTTGACTCTGTGACATTTTTTATAGAAATTTTTTCTGTTTAGTAGGGGGCGTATTGCAATATATCCCTACGATTCAATTAATTCCATAACTTTTATGTGATTTTTTACCAAAAAATGAATAGAAAGGCTTGACACTTTTCTATTTCGTTCTTATTTATATAGAAAGCCGGGGTGGCGGAACTGGAAGACGCGCACGTTTGAGGGGCGTGTGGGATTCCCGTAGGGGTTCAAGTCCCCTCCCCGGCATAATAAAAGGAGAAAAATATGATTGATGAAGATAGAATGAACAAATTAAAAAATATATTAGAAAATAATCCTGATTCTCCTGTTTTTACTCAATACGCAGATTTATTGAGAAAGCAAAATAGGGTTGATGAGGCAATTGCAATCCTTGAAAATGGCATTAAAAAGCACCCGAATAGTTCTACTGCTTATTTGATATTGGGAAGATGCTATAATGATAAAGGGGCTATTGAATCTGCTGTACAGAATTATGAACATGCGTCAGAATTGGAACCCCAGAATGTCCTCGCACATAAGGAATTAGGTAATGCTTATATATCTATTGGAGAAAAAGTTAAGGCACTTGCCTTATTTAAAAAGGTTTTTGAGATAGATAATAGTGATATGGAAGTAAAGAAAATTATTGATGAATTGACCGATGAGGAGTCCCAAAAATCTGTAAATGAAGATATGGGTAGTATAGGAGATAAAGGAGACTTTTTTTCCTTTTTTGATAATGTAATTCCTCCTAAAAAATCTGAGGTAGCAGAGCAACCAGAAATGTCAGAACAACCGAAGGAACCGGAGAAAATTCCCCCCGAAAGTGTGCAAACTCTTCCACCCAGAGAAGAGAAACCAGATTGGCTTACAGTTGAACTTGCAAGAATGTATATAAAACATAATTTTAGAGATAAAGCAATAGATATCTTGAAAAGATTACAGAAATTTGAGTCCGAAAATCAAGAGGTTATAGATTTACTTAGAGAATTAGGTGTTATAAAAGAACCGTTGCCTCAGGAGAAAAAGATAACAGAAGAGAAACCTGAACCAACAGCAAAACAAGAATTTACTGAGACCTTTGGGGAAAAAGAGGAAGAGATACCAGAGAAGAAGCCCTTTGAGGAAAAAAATAAACCTTTTGCTGAACCTGTATCCCTGGACGAACTTTTTGGGGATAGAGAGAAACTCCCAAAGTCTCCACCATCCCCACTTCCGAAATCTGAGGAGAAGGAGGAAGAAGAAACAAAGGATATTGGTCAGTTTAAGTCATGGCTAAATAATATGGGTAAGGAGAAATGAAGAATGATAGAACGGATTAAAAAAGCAAAAAGGAATTTAAGAAAACTACCTATTAAAGGTATAATAATTACAGATATTAATAATATATTCTATCTTACAGGATTTACGGGTGATGCAGGAGTATTATATTTAACCAATAAAGAAGCCTTTTTTATTTCTGACTTGAGATTTGAAGGAATAGCAGAAAAAGAGGTAAAAAACAGCAAAGTTATACTTACCAATGAAGGATATTTTAAGAAGTTAAAAGAAATTGTGTCAGAAGATGCAGTTGGTTATGAAGGAAATATCTCTTGTATGATGCTAAAATCTTTGAAAAAATCACTTAAAGGTATCAAATTAACACCTGTAGAAAATTTTGTTGAAGGTTTAAGAATAATTAAGGATGAAGATGAAATAAAACTCTTAAAAAAAGCGGCGCATATTGGAGATAAGGCATTAAAAGAAGTGCTGCCAATAATAAAACCGGGCATAAGAGAAAGAGATATTGCCATTGAGATTGAATATCAGATGAGAAAATTGGGGGGAGATGGAATTTCTTTTACAACCATAGTTGCCTCCGGGCTAAGGGGGGCAACTCCCCATGCGACAGCATCAAGTAAGAAAATAAAAGCAGGGACATTTATTACTATGGATTTTGGAACTTATTACAGGAGATATGCCTCAGATATGACAAGGACGGTTGCTCTGGGAAAGGTTTCCGAAGAAATTCGCAGGATATATCAGGTAGTTCATAGCGCACAGATGCTGGGTGTAGATGCTGTAAGAGAAGGCATTTCCACTAAGAAACTGGATGGAATAGCGAGAGATTATATAAATAAAGCAGGGTTCGGGAAATTTTTTACCCATTCTCTCGGGCATGGAGTAGGATTAAATGTGCATGAATTACCTTATGTATCATATAGGAGTGATTATATTTTAAGAGAAAATATGGTGATTACCATAGAACCTGGTGTATATATCATTGGAAAGGCGGGTGTCAGGATTGAAGATACTGTGGTTGTGAAAAAAAATGGGGGGGAGAGGTTAACGCTTTCTCCGAAAAAACTGATTGAGATTTAGGGGGGGATTTGGCGACAACTTCTGATATACGAAAAGGACTTACAATTGAATGGGATGGGAAATTTTATCTGGTGGTTGAATTTCAGCATATCAAACCTGGTAAAGGGCAGGCATTTGTGAAGACACGGCTAAAAAATCTTGAAACCCAGCAGGTGCTTGAGACAAATTTCAAGGTGGGGACAACAATAAATATTATCAAACTGGAGACCAAAAAGTGTCAATATCTTTATAATGATGGGGATACATACTATTTTATGGATATGGGAAATTATGACCAATACAGCATATCTAAGGGAATAATTGGGGATGATATAAAATACCTCAAAGAGAATATGGAGGTGGATGTAGGTTTTATAAAGGGTAGGGTTATAGGAATAAGTATTCCAATTTTCGTAGAATTGGAGGTAGTCGAGACAGAGCCAGGCATTAGAGGTGATACTGCACAGGGTGGGACTAAGCCTGCAAAGATAGAAACAGGAGCGATAATAACTGTCCCGCTATTTGTAAACAAAGGGGATGTGATAAAAATTGATACAAGGACAGGGGAGTATTTAGAGAGGGCAAAATAGATGGCAACATATTTTAAGAAATTTGAGATAAATACAAAGGGATTTACAGATATTAAAGATATTACATCAATAATTCAAGGAATTCTAAAGGAATCAAATGTAAATGAAGGTATTGCAGTCATTTCTGTGCCTGGTTCAACGGCGAGTATAACAACTATTGAGTATGAGCCTGGTTTATTAAAAGATCTGCCAGAGATATTGGAGAAGGTTGCGCCGCAATCGCGAGAATATTTTCATAATGAAACCTGGCACGACGGCAATGGTTTTGCTCACATAAGGGCATCAATTATGGGCCCTTCTCTTTCTATACCCATACACAATGGGAATTTAGTCCTTGGCACCTGGCAGCAGATAGTGCTTGTAGATTTTGATAATAGGAGCAGAAGGAGAAATGTAGTTGTACAGATTGTGGGAGAATAGGGAAAAAGGAGATTAGGTGAATTGGATAAATATTGTTTATAGTGTTGTAAGTCTTGGAGGCTTGGCTTTAGCGTTTGGCATTTTTTTGACGATTGCCTCTAAAAAATTCTATGTTAAGGTTGACCCAAAAATTGAATTGATTGCAGATATCCTGCCTAATGTAAACTGCGGTGCTTGTGGCTATCCTGGATGTGATGGTTTTGCTAATGCTGTAGTTGAAGGGAAGGCACCTATCAACGGATGCGTAGTGGGAGGGCAGGAGGTGGCAGATAAAATTTCCAGAATTCTTGGTGTTGAATCCGCTGCTGTAACTCCTAAGATTGCTGTTGTCCAGTGTCTTGGTGGTAAAGATATTGCTGTAAGTAGGTCTAAGTATTATGGTGTAAAGTCCTGTAAGGAAGCGGATATATTGGGGGGAAATAAAGGATGTGAATATGGATGTTTGGGTTTTGGAGATTGTGTTGATGCCTGTCCATTTGAGGCAATGTATATCAATGAAAAGGGCTTACCTGTCGTTATTGAAGAGAGGTGCACAGGTTGTGGTGAATGTGTTAAAGCCTGTCCCAGAGGTATAATGGCGCTAATCCCTCAAAATCAGAAGATATATCTGGGCTGTGTTTCAAAAGAAAGGGGAAAGGATGTGAGTAATGTATGTAAGGCAGGGTGTATTGGGTGCACACTTTGCGCCAGAGTTGTTCCCGAAGGTACAATTACAATGGATGGTTATATCCCAGTTATTCACTATGATAAGGTGAAAAATTGGGATGAACTTCAGCCTGCAATAGATAAGTGCCCGACAAAAACATTTGTGGTAAGGGAGGTCTAAATGCATAGAATCTTATTTCATATAGGTAATTATCCTGTCTATTCTTATGGCGTAATGATAGTAATTGCGTATTTTTTTGGATTATGGATTGTAAAAAGAGAAACAAACAGGTCGGGATTAGACTCTACAGAGGCTGAAAATATTTCTTTTGTCCTTGTGATTTGTGGTGTTTTAGGTGCAAGGATATGGTATGTATGGGAACATTGGATAGATTATGCACCTCATCCTTATGATGCATTTAAGGTATGGGAAGGTGGACTTGTATTCTATGGAGGTGCTATTGCGGCTATTATTGGGACATATATTTACATAAAATGGAAAAAAATACCATTTTTAAGAATGGGAGATGCATTTGCCCCCGGCCTTGCTCTTGCAATAGGTGTAGGAAGGATTGGGTGCTTTTTGAATGGATGTTGCTATGGTAAATTGACCCATTCCTGGATAGGGGTAAAATATCCTGTTGGGCATTATCCATATTATCCACCTGCGTATATTCAACAATTAAAAGATGGATTGATTTCTCACACTGCTACACATTCACTCCCTGTAATTCCTACTCAACCCATTTCTACCGTAGACCTTCTTGTAATTTTTGGAATTTTAATGTATTTAAGGAAAAGAAAGCCATTTTCTGGTTTTCTTTTATATCTATTCTTGCTCCTGTATGGGGTTCATAGATTTTTCATTGATTTCTTCCGATATTATGAAGGTAATGCAACTATATTGAAATATATTACATTATCTCAACTGATAAGTTTAATTATTATTGTCTTTTCTGTTGTAATGCTGATTTATCTCTGGAAAAAGAGAAAAAGAGTATAGTTTATTGAACCGCAATGTATATGTTACTATTGATCTTTTCTCTATTCCCTCCGTCTGAAACGAAAGGTCTTTATTTAAGCCCGTCTGTCCTTCAGAGTGGAAAATTGGGAAAGAAAATTTTTTATTATGCCCAAAAAGGTTATATCAATGCACTTGTAATAGATGTAAAGAATGTTAAAGGGCAGATATATATTAAAAACAGATACTACCAGGAGTTTATCAAGAAAGCCAGTGCTTATAACATTTATCTTATCGCAAGGATTGCTGTTTTTAAGGATGAGGCATTTGCCCTGAAAGATAATGGGAGATACGCCTTAAAAGATTCCTCGGGAAATGCCTGGAATCTTGAAGGCTACTGGACAGACCCATCAGATACGAATGTATGGAGGTATAATATAGATATTGCAAAAAGCGCCCTTCTATCGGGGTTTAATGAAGTCCAATTTGATTATGTCCGATACCCTTCATTTGTGGCAAGGTTTAAAAACGATACCAACAGGGGAAAAAACATAGATAGTTTTTTGAAAATGGCTGTGGACAGTCTTTCAAATTATGGATGGATAGGGGTTGATATCTATGGATATACTGTGTGGGTAAACAGACTTAAATGGGAAGGGCAGTCGTTTGAGAATATGGGAAAGATTGTAGACGCGGTATATCCAATGTTTTATCCTTCGCATTTTTCTGATAATTTTCTTGATTCATTGGGAAAAGAAGAAAGGACATATCAGATTGTTTACAGGTCAGTAAAGATGGCTCAGGTAAAGTTATGTCCCTTTGTAAGGTGTATCCCGTATCTTCAGGCATTCGACTGGAAAAAATCAAGAATGGGAAAAGACTATATATATAGACAGATAAAGGCCGCTGAGGATGCAAACGCAAATGGCTGGATATTATGGCAGTCGTCAGGTGATTATGAACAGGCGTTTTCCGAGATAGAAATGTATTATATATTAAAAGAATTGACAGAGGTAAGAGAAAGAGATGGAATTTTTCGATACTCATATCCATCTGCAAGATAAAGCATTTTTTCAAGATAGGGAAGATGTAATAAATAGGGCATTTAATAATGGGATAAATTATTTGATAAATGTTGGAGACAGTTTGAAATCCAGTGAGGATGCGATTTTACTTGCAAAGAAATATGGGAATTTTTATGCTGCGGCAGGTATTCATCCCCATAATGCAGAAAGTTTTCAGAATAATATGGCTGAAAAATTACTTCATTTGGCAAAAGATAAGAAGGTAGTTGCGATTGGTGAAATAGGGCTGGATTTTTATAAGGATTTTTCTCCTGAAGAAAAACAAAAAGAGGTATTTGAGAAGCAACTGATAATTGCCCAGGAATTAAGCCTTCCTGTAATTATCCATACAAGAGAAGCCTATATAGAAACATTTGCAATATTAAAGAAATACCAGGTAAAAGGTGTTTTCCACGCGTTTTCTTCAACAAGAGAGGATGCCAAAAAAGTCCTTGATATGGGTTTTTATATAGGTATTGGTGGGATATTAACATTTAAAAATTCTTTACTGAAAGATGTACTAAAATTTATTCCAGTAGACAGGATTGTGCTTGAAACAGATGCACCATATCTTGCCCCTGTGCCGATGAGAGGGAAAAGAAATGAACCTGCTTTTCTTATTTATACAGCAAAATTTCTGTCTGAAATAAAGGATATAACATTAGAAGAAGTTGCCCGTATTACGACAAAAAATGCCAGAGTATTATTTTTAAATCAATAGGAATCTCTGAAATAAAAGGCATATCAAAGGGGATAAATTCGATACCTCCTACTCCTCACTGTTTTTTAGAGGATACTATTTCGCCAGAAATAAATTTTTGGTCATTACCGTCAATATTCAGTATAAGTTTTCCATCTTCATCTATACCATATTCTTTCCCTTTATATGCTTTATTTCCTGAAATAATTTCAATTTCTTTACCCTTAAAAATATCAAATTTTTTCCATAATTCTTTTATTTTATCTCTTTCTTTTTTTATCAAT
>WFRC01000279.1 GCA_015486685.1 Caldifarciminota bacterium | reverse complement strand
TAGCGGTGAGCGTATTCATCCCTTTAAACTGCAAGTTTTTAATGTTTTTGTGCTTATTTTTCTAATTTTATTCCCAGTGTTTTCAGGTCTTCTCTGGATACCTCTGATGGTGAACCTTCCATTAGACCTGTGCCTTGAAGGGTTTTTGGGAATGCTATTACATCTCTGATGGTTGAAACACCCTCTATCATCATACAGAGTCTATCAATCCCCGGTGCTATGCCTCCATGAGGTGGTGCCCCATATTCAAGTGCGCGCAGAAAAAATCCAAATCTCTCTTCAATGTCTTTATCATCCATACCTATGATCTTAAATAATTTTCTCTGTATATTCGGATTATGATTTCTTATGCTCCCTGATGCAAGTTCTACACCATTTAAGACAAGGTCATATTGCCTTCCTTTTACCTCTAATGGAGTATTTTCCAGTAGAGACACATCCCCTTCTTTGGGCTGTGTAAATATATGGTGGCAGGGGACAGTATTTCCTTCATCATCTATCTCAAATAGCGGAAATTCCACTACCCACAGAAATCTAAAATCATCCTTATCTAAGGAAAAATATTCGCCCAATTTTAATCTCAGCATCCCTGCATACTTTACTGCATCCTTCTTATTGCCTGCAATAAAGAATATGGTTTCTCCCTGTTTTATATTTACTAAATCCCCGGATACATATTTTGCTACAGAACCAGAAAGTCCATTGTCTTCGGTAAGATACAGAATGCCTGCTGCACCCTGTTTCTTCATCCCGTCTTCAAGCCCTGAAATCTCCCTTCTGGAAAATTTTCTCTTAATTCTGATGCCCTTTATTGTCTCACTTGACTGGAATATTCTGAACCCTGTCTTTTTTAATTGTGAGGTAAAGTCTTCTATCACGAGTGGTATTCTTAAATCAGGCTTATCTGTTCCATATCTTTCCATTGCATCGCTATATTTCATCCTCTCAAACTTTACATCAATACCTTTAATCTCCTTAAAAATCCGTCTCATTATTTCCTCTGTTAGCCCAAATATATCCTCTTCCTCTGCAAACGACATTTCTATATCAATCTGAGTATGTTCTAATTGCCTGTCTCCCCTCATATCTTCATCCCTGAAGCATTTCGCAAATTGAAAATATCTATCTACACCTGAGACCATCAAGATTTGTTTATATAATTGGGGTGATTGGGCAAGTGCATAAAATTTGCCCGTATGCATTCGGGACGGCACAAGGAAATCTCTGGCACCTTCAGGGGTAGATTTCGCAAGCACAGGGGTTTCTATCTCAAGAAAATTCTTCTCATCCAGATATTTCCTGATAATCTGGATTACCCTGTGTCTTGTGATGAGATGGTCCTGCATTGTTTTCCTTCTCAAATCAAGATACCTGTATTTCAATCTTAATTCCTCTGTGGCTTTTACCTCATCTTGAATGACAAATGGGGGTGTTTTTGCGGAGTTGAGAATCGTAAAATTATTTGCCACTACTTCAATCTTACCCGTAAGAATTTCCTCATTCTCCATTTCTGCAGGCCTTCTCCTCACTTTTCCTTTTACGGAAATAACTGTCTCGGGCGTTATTTTTTTTGCCTTCTCCCTCAACTCTTTATCATCCGCACCAAATACAACCTGGGTAATTCCATATCTATCCCTTAAATCCAGAAATATAATCTCTCCATGGTCTCTTAATCTGTTTACCCATCCTGCAAGGGCAACATCTTTTTCCACATCCTTTTCTCTTAATTCCCCACAATTATGTGTTCTTAACATCAATAATCTCCTTTATTGCATCCATCTCTTGACGGAGCATTATCTCATTACCGGTTTTCATATCCTTTATCTTAAATTTCCCTTTTTCAATCTCATCCTTCCCGATGAATAATACATAATCGGCGGAAATTCTATTTGCCTCCCTCATCTGTGCCTTTATACTCCTTCTCAAAAAATCCATCTCACATCTAATTCCTATGTTCCTTAATTTAGTCATAGTTTCAAATGCATAATTTCTTAATTCCTCATTAATTATAACAAGATAGACAAGAGGAGACTCTTTTTTATCAGGGAATACCGCCATCTTTTCCATCACCATCATCACCCTTTCAATACCTATCGCCACTCCCACGGCAGGTTTCGGCTTTCCACCCAACTGTGCTATGAGCCCATCATATCTACCTCCACCTCCCAATGCATCCTGCGCACCAAGATATGAATGAACAAATTCAAAAACCGTTCGTGTGTAGTAATCCAGTCCCCTTACAAGGTGTTTATCAAGTGTATATTTCACACCATTTTCATTCAGAATCTTTTTAACATTCTCAAAATGCTCTTTACAATCATCGCAGAGGTAATCATAGGGAGCAGGTGCATCCTTGAGTTTTTCCCTATCTATTTTACAGTCCAGAATTCTTAATGGATTTGTATTATAC
>WFRC01000278.1 GCA_015486685.1 Caldifarciminota bacterium | reverse complement strand
GGAGGTGTTTATGTTTAAAAGATTAACTTTGACAGCATTGGTTTTAGGTGTTTCATTAGTTTTATTTTCACAGGTAAGCGCTGATACGCTTCCAGAGAAGTATGTGAAGAAAGTGATTATTGATGCGAAATGGGGGAATGGACCGGGGGAGTTTGGAATGGTGCCATATCCAAAAAGCGACCCGCCTATAGGTCCAAAAGATTTCTATGTCAATGGTAACAAAATATATGTTTTGGACTATGTAAATGAGAGAGTAGAGATATTTAACTCAAAAGGTGTATTTCTGACTCAAATACGATATAACAAAAAGGAAATTTCAGATTCGCTTGCTGGTTTTGTAGATATTACAGTGGATGGTGAATGTTATGTATATCTTTTAGGATTTCTGGATTACCCCTCAAGAGCAGGGATAATTGCTGTCTTTAAAAATAATGGAAGGTATCTCGGGAAGATAAAGTTGCCTATTAGGTTGTTTGCATCTCTATTTGAAGAGGAGGGAATAAAAAATGGGTATTTTGCTCAAATATGTGAAGGAGCGAATGAATTCAGTGTAAAAGACGGAAGGCTTTTGTTAAGATTTGGGGATAGAGTTTATTCTTTAGTTAACACACATTTATTACAGAGTAAAGGAAAGCGGTTTTCATTAATGACTTCTTCCATGAAACCACCTTTAAATTTTTACACTTCGACAGAAAAGATAATCCTTAAGAAGGTAAAAAGTAAAGAAAAATGGTCGCATCTTGTATCGAGAGATAAAAATGGTGAATTTTTTATAAGAAAGAGTGTCAATGAGGTTCTTAAATATACTCATAAGGGTAAATTATTAGCAAGAATAACGATTTCCATAAGCCAACCTGAATACGAAATGGGGAAAGATTTATTCATTTCGGACGAGGGTGTCGTTTATTACTGGACTAATAATAGGGATGGATTAAAAATAATAAAATTGTCAAAGGAGGGAGAGTAAAATGAGAAATAAAAGTTCCAAATTGTTATTATTCTTATCCTTGGTGCCTCTTTTATTAAATGCTGTTATAACAAGGGATGATGTAATATCCAAAGCAGAAACCTATCTAAATTTAAACTGGTCACCTTCTATAGATACATGCGTAATAAAGGATTGGCAAGGTAATAAGATTGATGGAACATTTAAAAGTTATTATAAAAAGGGGCATAAATATACATGGGAAGCCTATGTATGGGGTGGAGTAAATACAACTTCTGACTTTATAAGCAGAATAAATAGTGGATATTGTGCAGGTGGATATAATACATCTGATTATGGATATTATCATCCTGGACATCCAGAGGAAATGAGTGCAGCATCTCATTTTCTTGCAGGTTTAGATTGTGCAGCGTTTGCAAATTCCTGTCTTTCACAGCCCATTGGGCAGGGAATTGATGCACTAAAAAATAGATGTATTCCAATAAACAGAAGCGATGTAAAAAAGGGAGATATATGGGTAATAACACATCATATAAGATTAGCTGATAAAAATGGGTATGTATATGAATCACACTCTGAGAAAGACTATCGCCCAGGAGTTCAACATAGAAAAGTTTCTAATGCCAATTACACTCCCTATTCCATCTTTCCCCAGTTTTCCAGTCCTCAACCCAAGGATGGAGCAAAGAATGTTCCTTTGAGTACAGATATATCAGTGGATATTTCTGTGAATGCTAATTATGGAAGTATTAGTCAAAGTGATGTATGTGTTTCATTAGATGATGAAAGTGTAGATGATTTTACAGTTGAGAACCTTGGAGGTGGGAAATATAGGGATAAGTGGGAAGGGAATACGCTTACCGCTAACCGCTCACAGCTTACAGCGATATTAGGGTATAGTGGATGGGGTATAGGGTATGGTTTAATAAGTGGGAAGTGAGAAGTGGGAACTGAGAAGTGGAAAAGGATGAAAAAACAGAAAAAAGGATAAAAAATACTTGAAAATGAGAAAAAAAAGTTTAAAGATAAGAAAAATAACAAGGAGGTGTTTATGTTTAAGAGATTAACTTTGACAGCGTTGGTTTTGGGTGTTTCATTGGTTTTATTTTCACAGGTAAGTGCTGATACTCTTCCAGAGAAGTATGTAAAGAAGGTGATTATTGATGCGAAATGGGGAAATGGACCGGGAGAGTTTGGAATGGATACACTAAGTGATCCACCTGCAGGTCCAAGTGGTTTTATATTAGATAGAGATGAAAATATCTTTATATACGACTATGGAAACGGTAGGATATACAAATTTAATTCTAAGGGTGAACTTGAAAAAGAACTTGATATCAAGAAAGATAATATAT
>WFRC01000277.1 GCA_015486685.1 Caldifarciminota bacterium | reverse complement strand
CAATTGATATACGGGATGGGAAAAACTTTTCATTTCCCTGAATTAAAGCAATTTTTTTATCGTATTTATCAGTAGAAAACAGCCTCTCAACAGGATTATATTTTCTTTCCATAAAGGGAATATTTTCTGTAGATTTCTCCAAACTTTTTTGAGAAGCGATAGGATGATATACCTTCTCTCATATATGCGTGTATAAATTTGCTTTTTCCTGACTTTAGCCCTGCCCCGTATGCAGAATATATAAGCGCAGTGGCAATATACTTGCCGCGGATTTCTTCTCTTACTCCTATTGTCTTCAAAACCATTGTATCTCCATATTCAAATGTAAATATAAATCCATATACACCTTTTCTGTCTTTTGCCAGAAATATTCTTGCCTTAACCCTTTTATCCAGAACAGGTTTGTAAAGCATTGCAAATTCTTCAAGTGGAATATCCTCATAAAGAAATGCCCCCTTAAATGCATTGGTAGCAATATTATATATATCTTTAATATATTCTTTCCCATCAACCTCTTCAATAGACAAACCTTTACCTGTTACTCTCTGGTAAGCAGGTTTCAATCTATTAATTACAGCGGCAGGATTATCAACAATATAAGAATAATAATCTTGAACAACAGAAAATCCAAATTTATCAAAGAGTTTTTTGTAATGCGAAGGATGGAGTGTTTCCGATAAAAACGGAGGATTATCAAAATATTCTGTTACAATTCTGTATGCATACCAGGTGTTGAAATTTATAGGTGCATAGTATTTATTGACCCCCATTTCCCTAAACCAATTCTCTATCTTTTCCATTATCCTGCTAAATGTATTAAAATCATCCTTAAAGTTTATAAATCCTACACCTGCAAATGGCACATCATCATTTCCCCTTATAAATGCTGTTGCCCTCTGCTCCTTAGAAAAAAAGTGCCTGATTTTATACCCCTTCTTATTGGCATAGAGGTTTATCAGGTTTATCTCATCGGGATGTAAAATCCTTTTTATCTCTTCGGACAAATAGTCATAAACAAAAACGCTATCCCTCATTTTTCCCTTTCTTGATAATACTTACCTCCCCTGTGCTGCCATCTATTTCTACGGTATATCCATTTTTTAATACCTTTGTTGCTCCCCTTACTCCAACAACTGCCGGTATACCCAGTTCCCTCGCAACAATAGCAGAATGGGAAAGCATACTGCCTCTTTCTATTATTAAAGCCTTGAAAAGAGGGAAGATTGGTAACCATCCGGGGTCGGTCTTTTCTGCTACCATTATATCACCATTTATATAGGCAGAATAGGGGTTTTCTACGATTTGCACCCTGCCCCTTACTACACCAGGGGAACATCCCAATCCGTTCAGTAACCCATATTTCTCTTTTACTTCAAATTTATCCAGTTCCGTATATGGTATAAATCGGGTTTTGAATCGCTCTGGAAGTTCTTTGTCTTTTAACTCATCCTGCTCCTTTTTCCGTATCTTTATAATCCCTTTCAAATCATAGGTCACAGAAGTGCCGTATATATATGAGAATATTTCCTGCACTGTCAAATAGAATATATCCTCTTCTTTTTCAATAACACCTGCTGATACAAATTCCTTTGCAATACCCCTGAACATCTCTTTTACTGCACCAAACACATTGGTTCTGCAAAATCTTAAATTTTCTCTGTTTTTGACAAATCTTCTTGTATTTCTCAATAGGAAATTAAACATAATTTTTGAGAAAAATCTTTTTGGAAATCTCTCCTTATTTATAATTTCCAGAATGTGCTTTGTCGCCTGTTCTCTGATAACCTTCTCTTTGGACAATATCTCCTGATAACTAAAATTCTCATTTAACACATACTGTTTTAGAAGTGGAATAAGTTTTTCAGGTCTGTCTTTTATATTCTCCACCTCCAATTTTAGTTCATTTATAGACCTGTTCCCAAATTTTTCTATAAAGAGAGAGAATTTTTCTTTGATTTCTTCTGTTTCCCTTTGCGTATATATGGACTGTAAAAATGCCCTCTCATCCAGTTTCTTTATATTTTCCATTGCGGTCTTGTTCCGTTTAATAAGTAATGCAATTTTCCACAGAAGTTCTGTTACCTGCGTGCTTGCTATATCCCCTTCTCCTGTCAGGAGGTCATTTTGTATCCTCTTATCCTTACTGCCAATAACAGAAAATATAAATTTCTGGAGGCTTCCGTAAAATATCATTGTGAATATATCATTGTTTATAGGCACTACCCAGTTATACAGGAGTTTCCTCTTCATTTCCTGATAAAGTTCCACATAGTCCGTGGGATGTTTTACCTCCTTTATCCTTTTATAGAAGTTCTTCATTGTATCCTCATATAACCCCATAAATTTCTTGATATTCCTTTCATGATTAAGATATGCAAATAACAATCTGAATATAACCCTGCCTATCTCCAGAATACCTCTAATGCTTGTTTTACTTTTATCAATGTCAAAGGCTTCCTTTACACCCATCATCTCTTCCATAAATCCTTTATTATACTGGTAGGCAGGCAGGAATGACAATGCCTTGAACCAACTATCCAGGGAATAGTATACCCTTTTGTTTACATAACCTATCATATTTGTAAAAATCATTGCGTTCTTCTCAAGAACATCCTTTTTTACACCGAGATTTTCCATAACAATTCGGTATATAGTGCTGTATGCTTCATTGGCAAAGGAGAATGTCAGCGGGGTTGTAGGGCCTGAAAAACTTTCTACAATATTGGAATTGTCCCAGGTTAAAAAATTCTCTCTGGCTGATATTGTGGTTATAGGTCTTGCCTGTAATATAAAAAGTTCATTCCCTTCGAAGGCAAATTCTATGTCCTGAGGTGTTTTGAAGTTATTTTCTATTTTTAAGGCAGTATTTATAATCTGTTTTATCTGATGGGGAGTAAGCACAGGTTTGTTTATCTCATCCTTTTTTAGATTCCAAATCTGGGTTCCGCCATCTGATGCACTTACAACCCTTCCATCCTTCTGTTCAATTGTCTCTTCTATCTTTTTACCCTTTCTTGTATATATATAGACATCGGATTTCACCTTATCCGCTACAACCCCTTCCCCCAATCCAAAAGAGGCATTTATTATAATCCGATTTTTCTTACTGACAGGGTCCTTTGTAAAAACAACACCTGAGGATGCTGCATTTATCATTCTCTGGATGATTATTGCAATCCTATTTTTTAGTATATCAATCCCTTTCATTCTGTGATAAACAATTATACCTTTATTGAACATTGAACAAAGACAATCCAGTATATACCTTTCAATATTATCCTTTACATTTAGAAATGTGCTGTATTGTCCTGCAAAGGAATATGCAGAGGTATCTTCATTTATTGCAGATGAACGAACACTCACAGGAAATATATCGGGCAAATCCTTTATAATATTCCTGATTGTCTTCTGCACTGTTTTGTTATGTTTGATGAGTTTTTTCAGTTTATCTGAAGCAATATCTGGATTTTCTTTTATAATTTTCTCAAACCTGAGGGCATTTTCCTGAAAGAATGATTCAAATGTATCAGAGGTAATAACATACCACTCCGGAACATTAACCCCTATCCTTGAAAGCAAATAGAGACTCTTTGCTTTCCCACCTATTATATCCAGATGTTCAGGGGTAATTTCAGTATACTTTAATAACATATTATTACCTGTAATGAGAGAGTATAAAAATAATAAAAATCCCCATAGAGTAAAGAATAGCAGAAAAATTCATTAGATTTGCATTGCGTTCCCTCATATTTTTAAGGAACTGTGCAACACCAAGAATAACAATTATTATTAAAATGAGCGAAAGCAATGACAGGATGATGCTACTTCTTATATATATAGAAAAGGCACACAGGCTGCTTAATATTGATAAGGACAATAAGAGTAATGATGCCCCTCTGGGTCCCAGAAGTTTTGAATATGTATCAACACCTTCCCTCTCATTTCCAGGTGCAACAATCTTTCTACCAATTTCAACGATAAATCCCAATAAATAGGAAATAAAAGGTAATAGATAGTAAGGGTAAGCAGGTCTTTTTATACCAGGGGTTTGATTAGAGATATATAAGGCAATAAGTGCCATTACAACCATATGGAGGGAGGCATAAATCACCCTATTTTTCCTCAGAGATTCGCCTATAAAGAATTCTTTTGCCATAAGAAGAATATAAAACTCCATTCCCAAAAGATATAGAAGATTTGAAACCCCAAAGAACAGGTTTATTATGATGATAGTAGAAGTGATAAATGCAAGAAGCACTTTTATTTCTTTCAGGGATACAAGTCCCCTCTGGATAGGTCTTTCGGGCATAAACTCGGAATCAATCTTATAATCCTTTATTTCATCAAGCAGCCGCAATTGAAAGAATATCAAAAATATCGTTATGAATCCTACAAGGGAAAGAAGAGTATAGTGTATATGAAGATGGGAAAGATATAAATTTACATTAAAAAAACCATAATAAAAGAGGAATATGTAAATAATATACTGAATAACCGGGAATCTTTCCTTTTGATATTCATATAAACGGTGAATAAAACTTTTGTTATTCATCTTCCCAGTATCTGCCTGGAAATGACTATTCGCTGAACCTCGGATGTGCCTTCACCAATCTCCATCAATTTTATGTCCCTGAGATACCGCTCAACGGGGAAATCCTCTGTTAATCCATCATACCCCATAATATCTATTGCACGCATTGCTACCCTGGTGCCTATTTCTGATGCGTATAATTTCGCCATTGCACCTTCCTTTGTGATGTTTTCACCCTTATCCTTCTTTTCTGCTGCACTATATATCAGGTGTCTCACTATTTGATAAACACCTATGTAAGGTAATCCGTTATTAAAAATTCATTTCCATTGAATCCTTTACATATGCTATTTAACGGGCATTTGCTACATTTTGGACGTTCATCATTGATGCAGAAGTTGGTGCCTATGTAAATTAACCCATCATCAAAATCGCCTATCCCAAACTTAGAATTAAGAAGTATTGCATTAGGCATCTGTTGAATCTCAATAGTTGTTGGTTCTCTTTTTCTTGTTTTAAGATGGTTTAAAAGGACATCTTTATAATTCTTTTTAATTTCTTCATCATCTATATCCTTCTGGACTTTTTTACCCCTTATATTTGTAACTCTGATATAATGTGGTTTATTTTTTTTCTGCTGAATAACATTCCACGATTGATAATAATCTAAATCCGCAAGGCTTAAAAGATAGCCCGTTCTAAATAAAACTCTTCCTACATTACTATCAAATGGGACTTCATAAGACCATTCGCTCCATCCCACATCTTTTCTCGAAGACAGATGGAATGTATGTATATACCATTTAGTAAATAGATGACAGCCTTTATTCCCAACAGCACTCCCTAATCCATATCTTTCGTGATTTTTTATTCGCATACTTGTTACTTCGGCAGAAGAAAAACTTTCTAAATAGTCAACAAGCGGTTGCCTTGTTTCTATTTTACCTGCTAAATCCTTTTCTAAAAGTAGAGGAACACATAAAGGAACACCCCATCTATGAATTCCGTAATCCAAAACTTGATTAATTGATACTATCCCTCTTTGCGACTGTGCAAAAAATAGATTGTACTTAGATGAATTAGAATTATTTTGTTTTGCCCATATATCAGCTCTTAATGTTTTAATGGAATCATGCTTTTTTAATATTTCATCTATAGAGATGTTCAATTCTCTAAAAAAATCCAGAGGCCTATGAAAAATCCTAATTTCTTTTCTGTAAAGAGCGTTTGTAACAGTTTTCAAGAGTTCTCTTACTCCTGGTATATCTGGGCCCTGATCTAACACAATGTTCAACAATAAATATCTTGTTAGTATTTCTCTTTTTGTCCATGCCCCATCCATTGTATCTAACTCATCTGGTTTTAATCTCCCCTTTTTATCAAAAAAATGTTTAAAGGGTTCAACATTCTTTAAATCTGGAGCATTAATGTGTTGGCTCCTTTTTCCAATTTCGGCGATTTTAAATACTAACTCTTTGATAAAAGAAACGCTATTCATTTTCTCTACCATTTCATTAGATTCTGGCTTTGTGTTAATCTATTTTTATTTAAGTAGTAACCCAGAAGATGTTCAAACACAATTTTACCTTTCTCATTCAAATCACCCATTATAAAATCTCTTTTAAGGATATGTGAAACTACCCCTATCATTCCACTCCCGCATAATGGGTCAAAAACCAAATCCCCTTCTTTTGAAAAATGTTCCAATAAACATTGAAGCAACTTGAACGGAAGCCTTGTTGGATATTTAGGCATATTTATTTTATAATCCCTCTTAAAAATTAGTGTTGCTAAATTTGGTTCTCCATTTAAACAATGTTGAGTAGAACACCTATTGTTATAATACCAATTATCCCCTTTTGTTATCCAGTAAATTTCGTATACATTATGAGCCGGTCTTCTCTTGCAAGATGGGGCAAAATTATACACCCAGTACAATTTTCCTCTTAATATTAGACCTTTGGTTTGAATAATTTTATTGTGAATTATATTACTATTATTCCAACCAGAAAATATTAAAGATTGCCCCTTTTCTTTTAGATTTTTTTTAACGCATTTTAATAATTGACCAATTTTCTCTCCATATTCTGATATTTTCCACTCCACATAGCCATCTACTACATTGTCCACATTTCTATGATAATTTCCATTTTTCCCGTTAAATTCTATTCCGAATGGTGGGTCTGTAATAATTAAATCTGCATTTAGATTCTCCCATGCATTCATATCCCGTATTACAAATTTATCCAATAAATCCTGACTGACCTTTTGTTTCCTTTTTTTCCAGATGTTCATCTGGGTGTATTTTACCTTATTTTCTTCCATACTAAGAATATAATGTTGATATCCTATTTGTCAAGATTTTTTGCAACTGATTTCTTATATTATGTCCATTTATTTCTTCAATACTTGTTATTCATCTTCCCAGTATCTGCCTGGAAATGACTATTCGCTGAACCTCGGATGTGCCTTCACCAATCTCCATCAGTTTTATATCCCTGAGATACCGCTCAACGGGGAATGCCTCTGTTAATCCATCATATCCCATAATATCTATTGCACGCATTGCTACCCTGGTGCCTATTTCTGAGGCATATAATTTCGCCATTGCACCTTCCTTTGTGATGTTTTCACCCTTATCCTTCTTTTCTGCTGCACTATATATCAGGTGTCTCGCCGCTTCAATCTCTGTTGCCATATCAGAGACTGTTCTCTGGATATACTGGTCTTTCTTCAGTGGAATACCCTCTTCGGATTTCTTTTTAATCCACTCCACTACCCTATCAAATGCACCCTGAGCAATACCCAGAGCAAGGGCACCAATACTAATCCTTCCACCATCAAGTGTCTCCATAAATACCTTAAATCCCTCAAATCTTTCTCCTAACCTATTTTCATCGGGCAATCTGCAATTATCAAATAAAAGTTCAGCAGTATTTGAGCCACGTAATCCCATCTTATCCTCTTTCCTTCCTGGGGTAAATCCAGGGGTGCCTTTCTCTACAATAAATGCCGTGATACCGTGACTCCTTTTTGTTTTGTCTTCTGTTGCTGTAAAGACTATTACATCTGCATAACTCCCATTTGTAATAAATCTTTTGCTTCCGTTAATAATCCATTCATCTCCTTCTTTTTTTGCTGTAGTCTCTGTGCCTGCTGCATCTGAACCTGCATTGGGTTCAGTCAAGCCAAATGAACCAATCTTTTCTCCCCTGGCAAGTGGGGTAAGATATCTCTTTTTCTGTTCCTCTGTGCCTTTGGCGAATATGGGATATGAGGCAAGCGAAATATGTGCTGCAAGTGTTATGCCTGTTGATGCACATACCCTTGAAATTTCCTCAATCTCAATGGCATAACTCAGATTGTCTTTTCCCATTCCACCATATTCTTTTG
>WFRC01000276.1 GCA_015486685.1 Caldifarciminota bacterium | reverse complement strand
TTGGTTGAAGTATATGGACCTTCTGGGAGAGAAGATAAAATTAGAGAAATCATACAAAATGAGGTGTCTTCTTATGCAGATGAGGTCAAAATTGATAGAATGGGGAATTTAATTGTCCATAAGAAAGGTAATGGCAAAAGGGTAATGATGGCAGCACATCTGGATGAAATAGGGATTGCTGTGTCATATATCGACAAAAAGGGATTTTTGAGATTTAGTCCTGTGGGCGGTATTTTTCCTGATGTGATGTTGGCAGAAAGGATACAATTTGAGAATGGTATTGTTGGGGTAATTGGAATGGAAAAGAAGGAAAAATCTGAAGACCCCTTAAACCTTAATAAAATGTATATTGATATTGGGGCGAGTTCAAAAGAGGAAGCAAAAAAGATGGTATCCATCGGCACAATTGGGTGTTTTAAGAGAGAATTTCAGGACAACGGCAATAGAATTATTGCAAAATCTCTGGATAATAGGATTGGGTGTGCAGTGCTTATTGAAACATTAAAAAGGGTTAAGGATGCACCAAATGACATTTATTTTGTATTCACTGTTCAGGAAGAGGTGGGGACAAGGGGGGCAAAGACTTCGGCATTTGGCGTATCACCTGATGCAGCATTGGCAGTAGATGTAACAGCAACAGGGGATACCCCTGAAGGTATAAAAATGGCAGTAGAATTAGGTAAGGGTGCAGCCATCAAAATTAAAGATTGGGGAACTATCACAGACCAGAGGATTAAAAACGCACTTATAACCCTGAGTGAAGAGAAGGGTATTTCCTATCAGTTAGAGGTATTAATGGGTGGAGCAACAGATGCTATGGCAATTCAGGGGACAAAAGAGGGGGTTCCATCAGGGGCAATTTCTATACCGTCCAGATATATTCATTCACCTTCAGAAATGGTAGATGTAAGAGATGTAAATGCTTGTGTAGAACTTTCTGTGTCGTTTCTTCAGACAGACATTGAACGGTGGGGACTTTGAGAAAGATTACTGTTCACATTATACCTGAAAATGGGAGATTAAAGGAATATGTATTAACCCCTGGATTACAGAAACTTTTATACCTTCTTTTAACTGTAATAATAGGTGGACTTGTATATGTTGGTATGAATTATGGTAAAATTATTGTTCTGGCTTCAAGAGAAAAAATGATGGAAAGAGAAAATACAAAGCTAAAAGGTGAATTTAAAAAGATTAAGTATCTTCAAGAAACATTTGCCCATTTCAAAAGGCTGAGTGATAAACTTGCTGTTGCCCTTGAATTGTCTAAGAACCCTTCCCCTGCCTTTAATATCCCTGCTGTAAATATTTTAGAAATGGATTCTGCATCTTCTGTGCCAGAGAAAAATCCTGTTAATAATGAAAAAAAACTTCTTCAATATGTTCCGAATATCTGGCCTGTAAGAGGATTTGTATCTCAGGGGTTTAAACCTGAGCACAAAGCCATTGATATAGCAACGGAGGAGGGAACACCTATAATGGCTACGATGAATGGTAAGGTAATATTTTCTGGATGGGATAATATATATGGGAATATGATAAAGATTGAAAATAATGAAGGATTTATGCTTATCTATGGACACAACAAAAAAAATCTTGTCAGGACAGGGAATTATGTAAAGAAGGGGCAGATTATTGGATTTCTGGGTAATACAGGAAGAAGCTCAGCCCCTCATCTGCATTATGCAATATATATGCAGGGCAGACCGTTAAATCCGTTAAAATTTTTACAAGGAGGAGAATAATGCGTGAAGGCATTTTAAATGTAATTGGGAAAGGTGCAAAGATTGAAGGGAAAATTAAGATATCAGGAAGTATAAGGGTGGATGGAGAAATAATAGGAGATATCATTGTTTCCGAACTTTTTGTTCTTGGTAAAAGTGGTATAATTAAAGGAAACATTAAGACCCACAATGCTACAATTTCAGGCAGGATTGAAGGGACACTGATTGCAGAAGATAAGGTAGAACTCTTAAATGGAACAGGGCTTGATGGTGATATTGCCTGCAAGAAATTGATAGTGGAAGAAGGGGTGATTCTGGATGGAAATGTCAAGATGAGGGAGAAGAAGGTTGTTCAAAAGGCATAACAGAAGGGCGTATAATGAACTTAGAAAAATAGAGATTGAACAAAGTTTTTTAAACCATCCCTTTGGTTCTGTGTTATATAAGCAGGGAAATACTGTTATACTTGCAAGTGCAATTCCCCAAAATTTTGTCCCACCATTTCTTGAAGGTACAGGACAGGGATGGATTACAGCAGAGTACGGTATGCTTCCAGCAAGTGCTCAATCAAGAATAC
>WFRC01000275.1 GCA_015486685.1 Caldifarciminota bacterium | reverse complement strand
CAATAGAAACGCTAAAAAATTATGCAAAATCGAAAGAAATCAGCGTTGCAAAAATAGAAGGAAAGATAGTGATTCAGATACCATTAAAACAATCTATAGAAATAACCCAGATGGATTTTAACCAGGAAACAATTTACTATAACAACATTGACCTTATACTATCAAAAAAAATCATCACCCGATATGAATGGAAGTTTCAAATAGAAAACCATAATCTGTTAAAAATATCCTATTCTATTTCTTAATTCGTTTATTTCGTCCACTATTTACAACAAATAACAGCGGAGCAAATACACAACGAAGTGTAATAACGCCGCAGGCAAATAACTACTCTTTTTCATTTTGCAATAACTCCACCCATCCTGTGAGGTTGCCACGCCTGCCTCTGGCAGGCTCGCAATGACAATGCTGGGAGCTGTAATTCCCCCACCTGAGAGATTGCCACGGGACTTCGTCCCTCGCAATGACAATACTGGCAGCCCTTATTCTTTCCCTCATCTACCCATTAACTCATCACCTCATTCACTAATCTTTTTCTTAACTTTCAACCTTCAACTTTCAACAGTCCTTTCACTCCCACATTATTTATTATTCCGTGTAGTATACCCTTTCCTTTTTTATATCTAATTTGTTGATTTTATCGTATATACTTTGTCTTGCAATTCCTGCAATTTTACTTGCTTCTGTTATATTTCCCTTTACATTTTTCAAAAGTTTTACAATGTATTCCCTTTCAAAGGCTTCTTTTGCCCTTTTATATGACAAAGATTCTTCCGAAAGTTTCTTAAACCCACTTTCTTTTACAGAATCCGGAAGATGCTTCGGCTTAATTTCGTCAGACTTGCACAGTATAACACCATGCTCTATGGCATTTTGAAGCTCCCTGATATTCCCAGGCCAGGAATAATTCATCAAATATTCCATTGCAGAGAGAGACACCCCCTTAATATCTTTCTCATATTTTTTATTATAAAGGGATATAAAATGGTCTATAAGCAAAGGGATGTCTTCTCTCCTTTCTCTTAAAGGGGGTAGTTCAATCCTTACAACATTTAATCTATAATATAAGTCCTCTCTAAATTCCTTTTTTCTAATCTTATTCTCAATTATTGTATTGGTGGCTGAAATTATCCTTACATTTGTTTTTATACTTTGGGTTCCGCCCAGAGGATAAAATTTACCCGAATCTAAAAAACGCAAAAGTTTGGATTGAAAGCTCTCAGATGTATTACCAATTTCATCAAGGAATACTGTACCGCCATCTGCAACCTCAAAAAGCCCCTTTTTGGCAGCAGAGGCACCTGTAAATGCACCTTTTCTATATCCAAAAAGTTCTGATTCGAGAAGGGTATCAGGAAGGGCTCCACAATTGATGGCAACAAATCTATAATCTTTTCTTAAGGAATTATAATGAATGGCTTTTGCAACCAATTCCTTGCCAGTCCCCGATTCTCCTGTAATAAGTATAAAGGCATCCGTAGGGGCAATTTCCTGGATTAATCTTACCACTTCCTTTATCTTTTTATTCTTTCCTATAATACCTGAAAAATTAAATCTTTCCGCAAGGTGAGATTTTAAGGATTGAAATTCTTCCCTCATCTCTTTCTCTTTAAGCACTTTTTGAATTATGTACTTGATTTCTTCTATGGAGAATGGTTTTTTTACAAAATCTGAAGCACCTTCTTTTATTGTTTTAACAGCAGATTCAATTGTTGGATACCCCGTAATTATAATAACAGACACATCATAGGGAAGATTTTTTATTTCCTCCAGAATTTCCAGTCCTGAAATGTCAGGTAAGACAAGGTCTAATATACAGAGTTCATATATATCCCCTTTTAATAGTTCAACCCCATATTTTCCTTTGCTACTTACTTTCACATTATACTCATCTGAAAGTCCATCTTGCAGTAATTCTAATATCTCTACATCATCATCAATAATTAAGATGTTCTTTTTGCTCATAAATACCTCCTGTTTTTACTACGCGAACTAAAATATAAATGGTTAAAGGTAAAATGTTAAAGGTAAAAAATTAAAGAGAAAGCACGAATTCAATTCGTGCCTACAACTTTCCATATCCATATTACCATATCATCGTATCACCGTTTATTTCGTTGGTCTCGTTTTTTATTTCCAACAGCAAGCATCCTTTTTGCTGTTAGCGGTCAGCGGTTAGCGTCTTCATTACTTTCAACCTTTAACCTTCAACTTTCAACAATCTTTTTTACTTCCCACTTCTTAGTTCTCACTTTTCAGTTCCCACTTCCTAGTTCCTACTTCTCACTTCCCATCGGGGCTGGGAAGCCCCTCCTACATAAAACGTGAAAAGTGTCCGTGTTTCGTGTTTACTTTTTTTCGCCTGTCTCGTTCATCTCGTTGTTTTCGTTTATCACGAATCACCACCACGAGCACGTTTGTTAATCCTTTTTCTACTTCCCAATTCTCACTTATTATAATAATGAAATTGAATTTGTCAAGTATTTATGTCAATTTTCTTTACAAAAGTTAAATAAAATGGACACAAAAAAATCCAAATCAACGGTATATCAATGGTATTCAACTGGCACATATTTTGCAATATAAATAACTGGAGGTGATATTTATGCTGTTCTTAATGTTAATATGTATAAATAAAACTATGATAATAAAGTCTGCCAATATGGTAATTGGGAGTAAGATAAATGTAACACTTATTATTCCGAATAAGGTAAGAAAGACAATAGATCGTAGGCAAAAGAATATAGAAAAAAGAAGGGCAATTGGCGTAGAGAAAGGGGACATAATAGATAGTGTACGAGGTACTAATATGCCGCCATTTGATATAATTTCTGTTAAATGGGGAGAAAAGACAGCCGAAGTTCGTCTTAAATTAGATAATATTTCACCTGTGTCATCACAGATGTATTTGAGGAATAAACAAGGAAAAATGCTTCCTATATCCTCCCTTTTTACATTTATTCCTCAATCAAAAATATTACACTTCATAATACCCTATAAAGGAATACATTCTGATAATATTATCATGGAGATACAGGCAAACGGTGGTGAAATAAACATATTAAAGGGAGAATAAGAATGAAAATAAAAATTATCAAAAAGCGATATGAAATTAGTGATACAGATGCATTTATGATATTTAGATGGCTTTTAATTCTCCTTACCCTTCTTATGATAGGATATAATGCAGTAGGCTTTAAGGCGCTGTCAATTGCCTATATTCTTGCAATTATATATGTTGTCATAAATCTTGTTTTAAGAATATTTGTTAATCACTTGATTACAAAACAGATTGGATTATTTCTGCTGTTTTTAATGGATGTATCCTTTGTAACATTGGCTGTTTATCTTACAGAAGGATTCAAGAGTGATTTCTACCTCATATATTTTCTTACAATCCTGATGACATCCCTTGAATCATCCTTGAAGGCATCCATACCTTCGGCTATTGTAGCCACATTGCTTTACTACTGGATTTATTCGCAAAGGCATCCCGGAGGTTTCTCTCTTGATACCTCTTTTCTCATAAAACTGCCATTCTTTTT
>WFRC01000274.1 GCA_015486685.1 Caldifarciminota bacterium | reverse complement strand
TCATGTGGATAAAATATATACCTGATGAGAGTTTTCTGCTTGCGTTATTCGTTCCATCCCATTTTATCATGTAATATCCTGATTTCTGTTCTAATCTGTAATAATTTTTGAATTTCTTCTTTTGTTAACAATTTACCTCTTTATTTTAAGGATTATTTTTTGTAAAAATCTAACAAAAAAACAGGTAGATATCCATCTATTCACATCTGGAATAACAAATTCCAAAATTTCGGATAAGTAATACCTTTCTTATGGACCTCCTACCCGACCAGAATGCATTAAATCATGATGGAACGTTGGCCAGGGTGTATTTGCAAGATGGCCAGAACCATAAATAGCGTACACTTTACTATCAAATGAGCCTACATATATTATACCATTTGAGGTAATAGCAGGAGAGGATGCCACAGCATATCCCGTCATAAATGACCACTTAAGTGTACCATCAGAATTTATGGCATATAATTTACCATCATCTGACCCCACATATATAGTTCCATCAGAACCAATTGCAGGTGAAGATTCAACCCAACTTCCTGTTGTATATGACCATTTTAAGATTCCATAAGAAGTTATCGCATACAATTTATCATCACTTGAACCCACATATATGGTCCCATCAGAACCAATTGCAGGTGAAGAATATATCGCATCCCCTGTTGTATATGACCATCTTAAAGTACCATTAGAGTTTATTGCGTATAGTCTATAATCATTTGAACCCACATATATGGTCCCATCTGAACCAATTGCAGGTGAAGACCAAATCTCTCCCCCTGTTGTAAATGACCATCTTAAAGTACCATTAGAGTTTATTGCATATAACTTACCATCCACTGAACCCACATATATGGTCCCATCTGAGCCAATAGCGGGACTGGAATATACAGAATAACCTCCCGTCGTATATGACCACTTCAGACTACCGTTTGGGTTTATTGCATATAACTTACCATCCCAAGAGCCTACATATATGGTCCCATCTGAACCAACGGCAGGTGAAGAAGTAACAATATCCCTGAAGAATCCCCATCTATAGGCACCATCAGAACTTATTGCATACAGCGTACTATCATATGAACCTACATATATATTACCATTTGAACCAATGGCAGGTGAAGAACTTATCCAGCCACTTTGTAAAAATGACCACCTGAGGGTACCATCAGAATTGAGTGCATATAGATTGCCATCCCAAGAGCCCACATATACAGTACCATCTGAGCTAATTGCAGGGCTGGAATATATACCACCACCTGTTGTATATGACCATTTTAGGCTACCACCATTATATATGTTAATTTGAGTTCCACTTGACCATCCAGATTTTGCTCCAGTTATGTCTTTTGCATGTGCTTTTACATAGTATGTTCCCCCTGATGAATATGTATGACTTATTGAGATAGAGTCACCTGAAGAAACAAAGGAACTCCAACTGGTAGTATCTCCATCCCCCCAATCAAATTGATAGGCAATGTTATTCCCATCAGGGTCAGTGGTCGTTGCAGTAAAAGAAACATTATCACCTACATCTGCATTTGAGGGTCCTGACATAGAAGGAACCGCTGGCGGACCTTTATATACATCAATAATTTCATCATACCACTCAGAGATTGCTCCATTTATGTCCTTTGCTCGTGTCTGTACATAGTATGTTCCCTCTGATGAATATGTATGACTCATTGAGATAGAGTCACCTGAAGCAACAAGGGAACTCCAATTGCTAATATCTCCATCCCCCCAATCAAATTGATAGGCAATGTAATCCCCATTGGGGTCAAATGCTGTTGCAGTAAACATTACAGTATCCCCGATGTTTGCATTTGAAGGACCTGACAATGAAGAGATGTAAGGTGGCTTATTTTTATGGCATCCTGTCATAGTTAGCCATAATGTTGTTACTACTAAGATTACAGATAAAGTTTTTTTAAGCATGATGCCTCCTTTTATAAAGTTCTTCTAAATATATTCTCTATATTGCTCAATTCTTTTATCATTTCTTGATAATAAAACATTTTATATTTTTGTCAAGCCGAAAAACGCATTTTGCCAAATTTTATGTTAATAGGGGTGTTTAATCCAAATGCCAGCTGAAACACGGGGTAGAGGCAAAAAGGGGAACGTCCCCTTTAAAGATGTGCCTTAGCCGTAGAAATGCCACGATGAAGTCCCTCACGAACCTCATGAATTGGAGTTTGATGCATCATATTTATTAATGCAGTGTCTAATTGTATAACCTGCCAATGATAGCGGTCATATTCAATAGTTCCAGTACCAAAAATTGAACTGAGCAAGGCATTCAAGGATTTTTCAATATCGTCAATCCTTGCATCACTTCTATCGTTCACCGAGTCGATATCAAAACCTTAAAGATCGGTTATTCTCCCTTCAATTTTAGGAATAGTTGCTTCCATTTCTTGATAAAATAAATTTGCTTCTATAAGTTGTGGCTGTTTTAGCTTTGCCATTAATTTTAATTGTTTATCGATTTCCTTTCGCTCGATTATGCCTTATACACAACATTTCACAATTCTTGGCTGTTGTTTCTCCTCCCTTACTCCAGGCCGATACATGATCGGCTTCCATTTCGTTAAAGCCCCATATTTTACTTTTGTTGGCGTCATGTCCCATGGCACAATCAGGACAATTTGATTTACCTTTTGCTTTTGCAGCTTTTGTCTGTGATGCATAAACCGATTTTTTAGTTGCTTCGTCAAATACTCTAACATTTAGTAATTTCGTATCAGTTGAGCCACCCAGAATATACTCAAAAATGCCTTTGCGGTTTTTAACATATGGATCACCATAGAGCTTTTGTACTTTGACCGACACTTTCGCCGGGTCATATGCTTCTTTGTGATATGTTTCGTATAATCGCCCCCATTCCAGCCCGCGCATTTCGTTTTCCACATCAATAAACACGCTGGAAACCCAATCAATCACGCTGTTGAAATAGGTTTTTACTTCAGTAATGTTATTATCATAGCGATGACGGCTCATATAATCACCGATATTACCTTTGCTTACCCAATCTAATGCCCGTTCCCAGAAATGTTGCCGGTTGGCACTGCCCTTTATATACGCACTCCATTTTTGTATATTGGCGTTTTGACTATTACTGAACTCTGCCTTGCCGAGAGTAACAAATGGTCCCGAATACACGGCGTTTAGTAGTTCTTGATTATTTAGCGGGATACCGACAATATTGATTGTCTTGAACCATTCTTTTATTTCACTTTCGGTACCTTCGCATTCGTAAATCAAGAGTTTTGTTCCCAAAATCTTTCTTTGTTTGTCAAGCGCCATGCCAGTAAAGTATTGTTCCAACCCATTTTCGTCTTTGATGGCAAACTTGTCAGTTACAAAACGTCCAAGGCTGGTGATACGCTGTTGTCCGTCTAAAACTTCAAATTTTTCTTCATCTACCTTATTGAAATAAATCAATCCGATTGGATAACCTTTCAAAACTGATTCAATGACAGCTATCTCTCTTTTGCCACCATCGGACGCATAAATGTAGTTTCGCTGATATTCCGGCTGAATGGTGAGTTTGCCAGACAAGCCAAACAACCCCTTGCCTTCAAGTTCGTTATAGACGAATCCTTCACAGATTTCTTTAACAGTTATGTTGATTTTTAAAATTGTTTTCATATTATTTCTCCTTATGTTTGATAAATATTCGCTTAAACATAATTTTCCCATTTACAATACAATGCGGATTTTTTCCATCCCAAATTCCACCGGAAAAACCTCTTCCATTATCTTCTGCCATTCCAATGATTTTAAACTGCTTCGGATTATATTTATCAAAAATGCTTACAGGTACTCCCATTGTACCCTTATAATCATTCGGAATGGCGTTTATATATGGTACCTCAATCGCGTCATAGTTATCATACTTTTTGTAACTATTGTCATTTTTTTGTATTTGTTTGTTAAATCTTTCATTATCTGCCATGGTCATAAGCTGTAGTGGTTGATGACGGCGGCCGTGGTCAAGATTGGTAAACCAGCGGACACCCTGCACCCTAGTAATATAAACTTTCTTTCCACTTTCGTTTGTCTTTATTTTACGGATTTGCTTTAAATTGGCAATATCTTCCGGAATTTCAAAAAACATCGCGCCGGCATTAACTTTGTAGTTATTGCCTAACCAGATTTTATTTTCTTTAAGGAGCGGAAATACTTCTTTGTAGGTAATCGCATTCATATTGCCGATTATCAGAAACTTTTTACCGTAGTCAACAAGTTGTTTTATATATTCGCGGAATAAGCTGAACGGCGGATTGGTTACCACGATATCAGCCTGTTTAAGCAGCTCAACGCACTCTTTGCTACGAAAATCACCCGTAGTGTAATTGTCGTCACCATGTAAGAGCGAAGACGCATTCTTGTCGTGCTCTAACAGCCATTTCACATCATTAAGGTTTGTTATGCCGTCTTTCGTTAAATCGGATACATCGTTAATTTCAATTTTGTAGGCTTTTTTGTTTTTGCGTCTTGGTAGTTCTTTCTTCTTGTTAGAATCTTCATTCCCAAATAACTGCAACTGCGTTTCAGCAATCGGCGAACCGGCATAACTGGTGGTTATCAGCTTTTTTATACCATATCTCTTAAACTTATTGGCGAAATATTTAAAGAAATTGCTTTCAAATGGATCGTCACAGTTGCAATAAACAATCTTGCCACGAAACACATCAGGGTTATATTCCACATATTTTTCTACTTCTGTCTGAATATCGCTATACTGCGTGTAAAACTCGTCGTTTTTTACCCTTTTTGCATTTGTAAGATTTTTATTTGCCATAATTTATTATTCCATTAAGTATTTGTATTATATGTGTTTTTCCCTTATAAATAAATCGTTTTCGGAATGGAGTGGAAAATTCCCCTCTAAAAATTCGGATTCGTTGCTGGAAATTTTTGTATATCATTTTGAGTTATGCGTTTTGTTTCAGTTTTTTTATCATTTTTTCAAATATCTCTTTATAGGTTCCGTCCTTTTTCAACCATTTATTTGTATCATTTGGTAGCCAATCTTTGTGTTCATATTCTTTTTTAACTTCTTTTTTAAGATCAAGGATATCTTGTAACAATTTAATTTCCTTTACGATGAAATCATCAAAATTCTGGCTCATATTTAATGCGTATTTATCATTACTTTTTATGTAGTTTTGTCCTTTACAATCATATAATTTTTCTACCAGATCATCTATTTTATCAATCTTATGTAGTTCATTCTTAAAGAAAAATATTCCGGAAAGAGAAACCAACACGTCATTTATGTTATTATTCTGCAGTATTTCATAGTTCTGGTATTTGTCGGTCTTTATTTCGTTTACTTTTTCTGATATTCGATATGCCAACATCAATTTGTAAAACTGATCATCTTCATTCCCCAGACTACTAAAGATCTTGTCATAATACAATTCAGAAAATACTAGTTTATTACGACCTACTGTGGAAATTGGCATCTGCAAGTAAAATGATAGATAAGCAATACCAAGATCAGTATTTTTTATTTTCAGATGCCTTGGAGTACGACCAAGTGGATTTTTATACTTCTTTTTATCTACAGTAGCCCATTCCCCATCTTTTTTATCATAGAATATTCTAACTTTATCAAGGTATTCAAAGATTTTGTTTTGAATTCTGTCACCTGAATGTAAATCCCTTGCACTAATAGCATTCTGACTATTGCTTGCTACAGCCACATCCATTGAGATTTTCGAGATTTTCCCCTTGTCTTTAATTTTTGTCAATCGCATTAAAATCTGCACGTCATCAGGTAAATCATTTACAATTCTTGTAAGTGTTTTTGCAGTTTGTCCGCCATTAACAATTTGAAAATTCTTAATTCTTATTCGATCTTCCTCTAGAATTTCAAAATCTTCACATACGGCATTAATGCCGTTATTTAAAATCCAGAAATTTGATTTATCTCCCTTTGAGTATTCACTTTTTATCTTCGAATTAATCTCATTCTCACCTTTGTAATAACGAACGTTTAAAGCCAGCAGTAATTCTTTTTTTTCTTCAATAATGGGTTTTAGTGAATTCGCAAGTATAGTTGTTACTATAGTTTCCATATCTGTTTCCGTCTCACCATGGTACCTGCTATGTTTAATAAAAAATTCATCCTTTACTATTTTAAGAGTTACATCATTCTTTGGAATTAATACATCATCATAGAGTTCTTCTAACTCCCTATAATCATAAAACTTTATCTGAAAATCTATGTTCTTATCATGATAATTATTATAAAGGGCATTTATGTCGGTTTTTATTGTCCCCTCAAAGTTGTTATCGATATAGTAGAATGCTATTGAATAATTGTTAGTCTTTATATTCTCATCTGTTAGTATTGAGGATACTTCTTCATCAATTATCTTTTTGAGTTTAGGATTCGGAGTAAGAGTTTCACTACTGATTCCCAATATCCAATCTATAAACCGTTTATTCTTTTTTATTTCATCTGTGTTTAATAACTGGCTTTTTGAAAATTTAAACTGAAAGACAATGATTTCTTTACTCTTCTGATTAACAAATATTGCATCATTACCTAAATCGTTAGCCATATCTACAATGTGGTCTTTTATAAAATCATTAAAATCAATCCCGTTGTATTCGAAATCTACGATCTTATTGAAGCACTCTCCTATGATAAAATGGCCAAACGCCGTTCCATCGTTTTGATATTCGTATTTCTTTCGTAATTCCGATACTTGTTCTTTTATTCTATCGTAGAAACTCATAGGTATTTCTCCTAATAAAAACGCATGACGTATCACAAACATCATTAATATATTTTCGCCCAGCAATGTCCGATAACTCTTTTATATCCAAACTGTTTGGAGATACCCTTAAATTTAAAAGATATACGAAACGTTCTATATGACTATTATTTTTTCTTTTTTGGGTCATTTTTCCTCCTTTTTAAGGTTTATTGTTTTAATTGGGCTAACTAAGATTTTTTGTGATGATATAGGTGTAAATCCCTGCTGTTTTTGAACCCAATCTCCTGAAAGATTAAAACTTGATTTTTTATTCATATTTCTATAATAAAAATATTTTTATTTTTGTCAAGCCGAAAAACGCATTTTGCCTAATTTTATGTTGCTAATGGTGTTTAAAACAAATGCAAGCTGGGTTAGTATGCTTCAGGAAAAAACGCGAGGTGTGGGGGAAAAAATTTAAAAGCGGTGGATTTAAAAAGATGCAAGACTGAAAACTTAATAGTTTATGGCTAACCCCAATGTCTATTAGAGCAAGGCTCATTGTAACATCAAAATGTCTCCTACAACTAAATATGTGTATACGACGTAACGATCTGCCTCGTCTTTTGTTACAATAGCATGGGAGCCCTTTTGGTCCGCTCGAAAAATGCTATCCAGTCTGTCTCCCATATATCTGAGGTGACTACCTACGATTTCCTTGAATCGCTCTGAGTCAGCTTTTTCTTCTAAGAATGCAATCAGTCGGTTGATATAATTATCGGCACCAAGCTTTATTGTTCGTTTCTTCCTATTAACCTTTTTCTCTATATCCGCACGAGCTGGGTATAAGACATTAGCCAATTCCTGAAGGATGCGTCGGCAGCTATGTACTGCATTAGCCCAGTCTTCTGGATTCTCTGATTGTAGATTCTCATATACCGCGGCCAGCTTCTGCACTGCATCTGGAACTCTCTCACCAATTACAGAATCTACTTTCTCACGAATTCTGGAAAAAATATCATCTGCGATACCTGAGAATCGAAGTTCGTGATATCGCCTTAACACATATGAATAGATGAATGAGCGACGGGCGGATAGGTGTCGCTGGGCGCGGGCTGCACTGCTACGAATAGTGTTACGCTCAAACTTATTACCTGCCGGATTCCACACCCTCTGGTAAGGATTTGCCGAGGAAATAGATACATCGGGATCGCGGGCAGCAGCTAGTGCAGCATCAGTAGATTTGACTTCTTGCTCAAGCTCTTCAATCGAGGTTGTATATATGTAATTCTGAATTTCTCCCGTCTTCTCATTCTTTTGCTGATATTCTCGACCTGCAGCTACCGCAAGGCGGTAAACATCTGGATGAACTCCGTCCGGCGTTGAAGGATAACCACTTGCCTCATATTCCATGATTTTTTGACTATCAAAATCGTTCAATAGTCGCGCAAGTCTTGATGCTTTTAGCGATATATTAGCCAATGGCATTTCGATTAGCTCAATGTTTTTCAAGATGTCTTCTGACAAAGCCAAAGCTTCACGAAGCGCTTGTCTTGAGGGTGGTATTGACTTAGTCATTGTATAATTGCTTTAACATAATCTTAGGTATGCTAATGAAAATAGCAAATGTTGTTTTTCCAGACTACCTAAATTTATGCTGATTATTTTGTTTAATTGTTTATTATTAGTTGAATTGAACGATTTTTCCTTCATATTTCTATAATAAAAAATTTTTTATTTTTGTCAAGACCAAAAAACGCATTTTGCCAAATTTTATGTTTCTAATGGTGGTTAAGCAAAACGCCACCTTAAGGTAAAGGAGGAAAGTCTAATTATTATATCAACTCTCTAATTGCATCATAAAAATCAAGCTTTAAACTTTCATATAGTGGGTATTTCTCACTATTTTTATCTACACGCTTGTCTATTTCTGGTCGCTTAGGATAATTTTTATCTCTAAGCATCTCCTCAATCCCTTTACCTCTTCCTGAAGCTACATGCCGATATCCATCTGTAGGATGAACAAATGGAAAGACAGGCATTTCTTTCCCTGAAACATTTATTCTCTTTGGAGTTTCAATCTTATACTTGCTTATAATATGTGTAATGGCCTTTTTACCATTATCATTCTTACTATCATTATTTTTAAAGATTTCCATAAGAGTGTTCCATGCAGGGCCACCAAATGTTAAAATGACTTTTAAATTCTTGAAAATTTCCAACTCTTTTTCTAATATACATTTTGCGTATTTTTTAACATCATTCTGCCTGAAATCTTTATCAAACTTTTCATTAGAATATGCTACACATTTGAGGGTATGAGTCCAATATACTTCTCCATTACTTAGGTCTCGCCAATCTAATTTCATATTTTTGGATATTTCCTCAGAAAATTTCTTTCTAATTTTCGCCAATGCAGTATTCTTGTCCAAGACTTCTCCTTTACGCCATTTTTCACTCTCTCTTTTTTCAAGAAACTTTCCAAATTCAATTCCATCGTGAAAAACACTCTCAATGTTTTTGGCCCATTCTCTTAATTGGTGAGCAGGATCCTGGGTTATAAATAATACTTTTACCTTCTCTGTCTTCACTCTTGGATAGTGAAAAGGAATTCTTCCGAGAAGTATGTCTTGCATAGATTTTGTTGGAGATTTTCGAATACTTTCAATGACATTATCGGGGGTACCCCATTTTTTTAAATCATTAAATGTAGCGGATTTTTGCCTTGGACATTTTTCAAATGGACAATTGTGAATGAGCTTATGTAGTTCATTAAAATCTTTAGCACTCTTAATCTTTCTACATGCTTGTTCAAAATCCATCTTTTACCTCCTTTTTTTTAATGGTTTGTAAAACAGATTTTTTGAACCTTGTTGAGTTTTGTTAGATACTGATAATCAAAAGTTCTTTCTTGCATAAGATAAAATAATTGCAGCATTTCCCTTTGTCAATATTTTTTTTGCATAATTTTTTAATATTTACGATTTTTTGTGTGAATTTACGATGTTTGTTTTTATT
>WFRC01000273.1 GCA_015486685.1 Caldifarciminota bacterium | reverse complement strand
CCCCTCCTACATTTTCTTTTTTTCATTGATTTCACTTTCAACCTTAAACCTTCAACTTTAAACATTCAACTATTTTTTAATATCCTTTCACCTTTTTCCTTTTACCTCTCACGATTTACGCTTTACGCCTCACGAGTTTTATCATTTTGCAGTTTGCATTTTTCATTTACTCATCTCTTATATATACAATTTTCATACCAGATTTTTACTATGATTTTCAAGGATATCATCCCCAAAAAAATCATATTTTTTATAATCAATTATAATTTTTTATAACTTTTAAAAACTACACAGAACCTAAATAAGAATACAGATATCAGTGATCTCTAATTATAAGCATTGAAACATCTACACATACGGGAAATCCATTTTACAAATGCAAATAACAGAAAAGAATGATTGACATTTAAAAAAAAATCCTTATTTTATAGATGAAAAGGAGGATAAATTGACAAAAAATACTGTATTTATTGCATACCTAACATCTGTTTTTATTGGCAAAAACCTTAATAACAATAATATATGAATTTCAGCATAAAAATAAATGATAAAAAAAATGGAAAGTATATCCTTATCCTATTCCATATACTCATTTCATTATTTATCATTATTCCATATTTTTATACCTCTATAAAACAGGCATTTAGTATAAAAGATTTAACTGATGAACAAAGAAAAATAAAAATTTATGGAAATTTTTACCCCTCTATGATGAACTATATTTCTCAAATCCCTCATACTATAAATGCAGTAATGATTGAACCGCCTGGAAAGAACGCCCAGTTTTTTTGGATATTGAATTACTATTTCCTGCCACGAAAAATATATGCATTCCCTAGATATTTTTTATTGGATAAGGAACTGTTCGATTCACTGGATATAGGCTTTATTTTAACACCTCAAAAAACAGGTTTTTATTTTAAAAAATATCACCCTCCTGTTCCAACAATACTTCTGGTTTCTCCTAAAAATAATGATTCGTTATCCTCTCCTCCGCTATTTAAGTGGCTACCTTCTGGTAAAAAAATTTATAAAATCCATATATGTGATGCACACGAAGAAAAATTTACAATTAAATGCTCCAATCAATGCCTTTTCCCTCAACAAATCTGGGAAGAAATCCCTGACAAAGCCCGAATTTATTGGTATGTTGAAGAAATAGATAATCATAAAGTTAGTAATCTGAACTTAATCTATAAAAGATGATAAAGATAATATTATTTTTTCTTGGCATTCTAATTGGCGGAACATTTATATATAAATATTGGATGAAGAAGTATATTTTTCTATCCATTGTATTATTTCTTGGTGGGTATATATTTTTAATATTTTATCTGCTCTGTTTAAAGATTCCTCTAAACAAAGGTTTTATACTACTCCCTTTTATATTACTACCTTTTCTATTTCCTGTTAGAATAAAAAAGATACATATTGCTCTACCAAATATGCCTTCGCTTATACTGATTTTTATATTACTCGTAATACTCATTTTTGGAGTTGTAGATACAATAAAATATCCTCTATATGAAAGGGATGGACTCGATATATGGCTTACAAAGGCAAAAATGATTTATCTGGATAAAACTATATATTCTGAAAACTTTTTTGACGCTGACAGAATTCAGGACCATCCTCGTTACCCCTTATTTTTGCCTATATTTGAAGCATCCTACTTTTCATTAATGGGCATAAATGAAAGAAATGTAAAGATTATTGGTATATTTATATGGCTTTTAATACTTGGTGTAATTTTTGAAACATTGCTTCGAACCAAAATAGGACTTAATAATGCCTTATTTGCACTTATTTTACTATCTCTTATTCCTGCCTATTATCTGATGCCCGATGGAAGTCTTAATACAGGTTATGCAGATATTCCTTTAAGTTTATTTTATCTTGGAGCAATAATTACATTCTGTCAATATTTTGAATCCGGGGAAAAAGCATCTATAATGTTTACAGGTATCTTTAGTAGTTTTGCTATATTTACAAAGAATGAAGGAATTGCATTTGCTATCAGCATATTCATTATTATGGTATTTTTTAGAAAAAGAAAACAGGATATAGGTATCTTTCTCCTCTCATCAATATTACCTATTATTCCCTATCTTATAATAAAATATCACCTCCCAAATCTATATACAGAACACTACCTGTCCCATATACCCGAGATATTCTCTCATATATCCCGTATTGCTATTATTTTAAGAAATGCAATATTTGAGGCATTTAATCCTAAGCACTGGGGCATATTCTGGGTTATTGTTATATACATTTTTTCAGTTAAAAAAACCGCTAAACATTTACATCCTATCAAATTATTGATTATAGTTATATTTGGCTTCTATCTCGGTATATTTTTGATTACGCCATGGGATATAAACTTTCAAATGAAGATTGTTTTTTCCAGAATGCTTCTTCATCTTGCACCCTCTGCTACATTTCTTTGTTTCTCTCTGTTAAACCTCTAAATTATTTGCTTACCGACAAAATTTATTGAGAAAAAAACAACAGGTTGTCTCACAATTTTTTAGCCAATTTTATACTTACTTATTTCTTCGTAAGAGAAACCCCTCCTTGAAAGGTAAGATAGTATCAATCTTTTTCTCTTTTCTCTATCCTCATTTTTATATCTCTTTTCTGCCTTTTCTATCAATTGTTGAATCATTTTACGCCTTACATCCGTATCCACAATCCTCTCCACCACCCTTTTAGCCAATTCTATATCTATCCCCTTTCTGAACAATTCCTGAACAAGAATAAAATTTGAACGGGGGTGTATCTTGATTCTTTCTTTTACCCACATCTCTGCAAACTTTTCATCATCAATAAGACCTAAACCTTCCAAATCCTTAACAACTTCTTTAATAATACGTGGATTATATCCTTTTCTTTCCATTCTTTCTGTCATTTCCTTTTCTGTTCTCATCCTATACGAAATAAGATTATATGCATAATCCTTTGCCTTAAATTTCTCCTCCTCGTAGAGGATAGCATTTAGTTTATCCCTGTCAACCTCTTTGCCTTTATAAAGATTGTATTTAACAAGAATATTATTATCTATCCCTGCAAAGAATTTTCCATCTACATAAATATTAACCCTATTTTTTCTCTTCTGTGCAGAAATTTCCGTTATTTTACTTTTGGGGTCAGTCATTATCAATTATCATTTTCATTTTATCAGGATGATTTTTTTGATATTTTTGGGTGTGGTTCTCAAAAAATATACCCCATCAGGCAAATTTTTTAGGTCTAAAATAAGATGATTTTTCGACATTCTTATATCAATCTCCATTCTCCTGCCTGTAATATCGTAAATCTTAATTCTGGAAATATGTATATTCCCTTTTTCTAAATAGATAAATCTTTTTGTTATATTTCTGAGTTTATTATAATTTCTTTCTCTGTTTTCGTATATTCCTGCTAAAATCTCCACTGCATTTGACCTCGGACTTTCTCCCCCGGTATAGGCAGCAGAAACAGCATAATATTCCTTAATACTGTCAGGAAAAATTTTGTATACTGTATCCGTTGTCTGTGCAATATAATTCCCCCAATATGTATCCCCTTCGGATTTTTCATATATATTACATCCCAAAAATTGAGCTTCGCTTGCGGCAGGCAAACTCCATTTTAATAAGATTGAATCACCCTGCACTGCCCATCTTATATCTTGTGGCAGATAAAATCCTGCATTTGATAAACCCTTTGATGGACTGGAATAACAAAAATGGGATGTTTCCCAATCATAACCCTTATATGTATCTCTTACCCCATCAGGCATAACACACCAGGATGAATCAGGGGCTCTTAAAGCACCATACCATCCAAACTGGTCTACCCTCTCACCAGAATTATTAAACAGATAGATATTATATGTATCTGAACGACTTACAAGAAATAGGGACTTAGGGATTATATATGTCCCCCTTGCAAGAATGATTGTATCGGGAAAGATTATCCTTTTATCAAGGACAATTGACCAGCCTAATATATTTATATCTTCATTGCCCCTGTTGTAGAGTTCAATATAGCAGCTGTCCCTCAGCGTATCGTTAAAATATACCTCATTGATAAATATATCTCCCTGTCCCAATTTTACAGCAGGTGCATCATTCTTATCCCCAAATGTAGGGGTAGGGTCAAAATTAAAATCCACAGCATTATCACCTGTATTTGTTTCAAGACTATCCCTTGCAACACTCTCATTCTCCAGCGGCGCAGGTGCAGGCCCCAGTTTCCCATAAGAAACACTATCAATGGTATTATTTGATGCATCCCTTAGAATAATACTTCCCCCTGTCATCCAGAGATTTAGTCCCTGCACATTTGTGGCATCAAGCACAAAAAATCCATAAGGTGGTATTGTAATACCGGATAAAATAGTATCGGAATTTAATGTCCAGTTATCAAGGGATATTGTCGTATCGCATTTATTATACAATTCAATGGAATCCGGTGCAGTGGAAAATTCTGAAATCAAAACAGCAGGAAGTGGCTTATTTAATACTATCTTTGTTCTCCCTGTATTTGTATTCAAATAAATATTCAGAATACCAACGGGAAAAGTATCGTTTACGACAAAGGGCGTTCCATTATCCCAGATTAAACCCTCCTGGGCACATCGTGGGCTCAGGGAATCATATTGAACAAGTATATAAAAAGAATCTATACCTGCTGGTGCAACAGTATCCACCAGTACCCATAAACTATCATCCTGCTTAGAAAACAACAATGATGTATCTGTAGCATTCCAACCCTGAATATTTCCATAGAGATACGGAGACTGGATAATTCGAGAAAATGAGGAATTATAGGAGATATTTTTCGCAGGGATAAATCCGTCGGAATGTTCCTTTATATCATAATAAAATGTTATTGTGTCCCCTGTGAAAAATAATACAGGTGTAAACAAATTTGTGAATATACCTTTCTTTGTCAATTTATACCCTCCTCCTGAATATCCTGCATCCGCTATTATGGATAAACTATATACACCATCATCAGAGACACTGTCCCCTGAAATACCAAAATCATTTAATCTTGTGAGTGTATCATTCGCGCTAAAATCAGATAAAACCGTATTTAATTTGGATTCACAATCCCCATATATATTCCACCAGTTTCCCGGTGTAGGATATTCCCTTTCAACAAAATCCAGAGAACAATTGTCTGTATCTATCCAGGGAAGCACCCTTTCAATGGAATATCCTTCTGGTGGGGTAGGCGCAGGGGATGTGCCTGCTGTTCCATAATTCACAGAATCAATTATAGTATCATTTGCGCCAAGCAGAAGTATCTCATCACCTGCATTTGCAAGATTGATATCTCCTGTTGCCCATCCTGTATCTTTAACCATATCAGGGATTAGTGTATCTGAATTATTGAATTCAAAATCGGAGTGGAAACCCCAGAATGTAAAAAATGCTGTATCCTGATTTGAAATAATGATTACATCTTTTGGCAAAATTGTCTCATTGGAAGGGAAATAATACATACCTTCCCTTGTCCCACCTTTTGTCTCCTCATCTCCTATCTTGAATGAATCCAGCAAAACAGAAGTATCAGAGGTATTATAAACCTCAATCCATTCACCCACTTTCCCGGCAGTAAAAGGGTTATATTGAATTTCTTCAATCAAAAATGAAGAAAAAATAAAAAACAAAATATTTATCATTATTACCTCCATTAAATCTTATTTGCGATGATTATAGCAAAAAAAGGGAAAAATGCAAGAAATTATTGAAATACAGGGATGTTAGGTTCTGCCAAAACTTTTTTAAGTAAGGTGCCCAAAGGCTGAAGAAACGGATGAGATTCTTCGTGGAATTTATCCTGAGTGAAATGAAGGACTCAGAATGACAGGATGGGAATTGGTTTCGTTTTTACCATTCGGCTAACGGATGTCTTTACCGCCCCACCTGTGAGGTTGCTTCGTCGCTACGCTCCTCGCAATGACAATGCTTTCGACTGTCTTATCATTTTGCACTTTACATTTTTCATTTTGCATTTTTTAGTATCCTCTGAGTTTTTTAAGCAGTTTATCAAGGTACTCAGGAGTAAGATGCTCATAGTGGTCAAACATCATTGAATATACCCCTCTGCCTTTTGTTAAAGAACGCAAACGGGTTGTATAACCAAAAAATTCCGATAGTGGGCCAATAGCAAGAATAATTTGTTCCTCCTTATTTTGTTCAATACTTTGAATCTTTGCCCTCCTCATCCTTAAATCTTCAATGACATTCCCAAGGTGTTCTAAAGGAACAAGAACTTCAATCCTCATCACAGGCTCAAGTAAAACAGGATTCGCCTTTTGATACGCATTCTTAAAGGCAATGGAACCTGCAATCTTAAATGCAAGCGCCGATGAATCTACGGGATGATATGAACCATCAATCAAATAAACATCAAGATTAATTACAGGATATCCTGCAAGTATGCCCGTTTCCATTGCTTCTTCTACACCTTCCTGAACAGCAGGAATAAACTCTACTGGAATCACCCCTCCTTTTGTTTTATCAATAAACTCAAATCTATTTTTAGAAGGCTCAATCCTGAGTTTTACATCTCCAAACATCCCTTTTCCACCTGATTGCTTTACAAACCTACCTTCAGATTCAGCAATATCTGTAATAGTTTCCCTGTATGCCACTCTTGGATAACCTGTTTTTACCTTTACACCATATTCCCTCCTCATCCTCTCTACTATAATTTCAAGATGAAGTTCGCCCATACCTGAAATTAAGGTTTGTCCTGTTTCTTTATCCTGCCTTACCCTGAATGTGGGGTCTTCATCAAGCATCCTTTCAAGTGCATACGCAAGTTTTGATTGGTCTTCTCTTGTTTTTGATTCAATGCTTATTGAAATAACAGGTTCGGGAAATGTAGGAGGTTCGAAGAGCAATGGATGTTTCTGGTCTGTAAGTGTATCACCCGTCTTTGTTGACCTAAAACCTACAAAAGCCGCAATCTCTCCTGCATGTGCTTCTTTGATTTCTGCCCTTTTATTTGCATGCATCTGTATAATTCTTGAAACCCTTTCTCTTTTTCCGGCAGACACATTCAAAAGTGTTTTCCCCGTAGAAACTGTCCCGGAATATATTCTGGCAAAAGAGAGCCTCCCGTGTGGATCTGAAACAATTTTAAATACAAGGGCTGAAAAAGGTTCACCAACATCTGCACTTCTTTCTTCTTCCTTATCCGTATCAGGATTTGTACCTTTAACGGGTGGAACTTCAAGGGGAGATGGAAGGTAATCAATAATAGCATCCAGCACCTTCTGGACACCCTTATTTTTGAACGCAGAGCCGCAGTATACAGGCGTGATTACATTCTTTAAGGTTAAATCTCTAATATTATCCTTTATCTCCTCCTCTGAAATTTCTACATCAGTAACAAATTTTTCTGCTACTCCTTCGTTGTGTTCGGAAATTATCTCCAGCATCTTTTCCCTGTATTTTAGGGAAGTCTGCTTTAATTCATCCGGTATTTCTATTTCTTTGTATGTTGCGCCAAGCGTTTCTGTATCCCAGATATATCCTTTCATCTTCATAATATCAACAATACCCCGAAACTCATTTTCAGTACCAATGGGAAGTTGTAATATCAAAGGTATAATAGAAAATTTCTTCTCCATCATTTCCACTGTTCTGAAAAAATCTGCACCAACCCTGTCCATCTTATTTATAAATGTAATTCTCGGTACCCCATATTTGTCTCCCTGCCTCCATACAGTTTCTGATTGCGGTTCTACCCCTTCTACTGCACTGAATATTATTACACCACCATCAAGCACTCTTAAAGACCTTTCTACCTCAACAGTAAAATCTACATGACCGGGCGTATCTATAATATTTATCTTATATCCTTTCCACATACAATATGTAGCTGCGGAAGTAATGGTAATCCCTCTTTCTTTTTCCTGGTCCATCCAATCCATCGTTGCAGAACCTTCGTCTACTTCCCCAATCCTGTGCACTCTACCTGTATAGTAAAGAATTCTTTCTGTTAATGTAGTTTTACCTGCATCAATATGTGCAACAATACCAATGTTTCTTATCCTATTTAATGGGAAAATCGCATCTGATTTATCCATAGTACTTTCTTACATTACTCCCAGAAAAAGAAGGAAGCGAAATTTTTCTATTATATTAACATAATGGATATTTCTGAATATTTCTATTGCGGTCAGCGCTTGGCGGCAAGCGGTAAGCGTATTTCTGAAGATTTCCTCCCTACCATCTATAATGGGCAAAAGCCTTATTTGCTTCAGCCATTTTATGTGTATTTTCTCGCATCTTAAACGCTGCGCCCTGCTGATTCACTGCATCCATCAATTCTCTCGCCAGCTTAAAAGCAGTTTCTTTCTCCTTCCTCTGCTTTACAGCCTTTATTATCCACCTGATTGCAAGAGATTGTCTCCTCTCAGGTCTAACTTCTATAGGCACCTGATATGTAGCTCCACCAATCCTCCTTGGTTTGACCTCAAGGATGGGTTTAACATTATTTATTGCCCTTTTGAACACTTCAATGCCATCTTCTTTTGTCTCCTTTGAAATAATATCAATGGCATCGTAAAATATCTTTTCTGCTGTACTCTTTTTGCCCGATTGCATTAAAGAATTTATAAATTTTGCTACAAGAATACTCCCATATTTATAATCGGGCTGAATCTTTCTTACCTGTGCGCGTCTTCTCCTTGCCAATTACACCTCCTTAGATTTAGGTCTTTTGGTTCCGTAAAGGGAACGACTTTTTCTCCTTCCCTCAACACCACTGGTATCAAAAACACCTCTAACTATATGATATCTTATACCAGGCAGGTCTTTTACCCTACCACCTCTTACCAAAACAATAGAATGCTCCTGCAAATTATGTCCTTCACCCGGTATATATGTTGTCACTTCATATCCATTTGTCAATCTTACCCTTGCAACCTTTCTCAATGCAGAATTGGGCTTCTTAGGGGTTGTAGTATAAACCTTTACACATACCCCTCTCTTCTGTGGAGAACCCATCAATGCAGGAGATTTTGTCTTCTTTTTTACAGGTTTTCTCCCCTTCCTTACGAGTTGATTTATTGTTGGCATATTCCTCCTTGTTTTTGTTGATTTAGTCTATTTAGTCTGTTTAGTCTATCTCGTCTATCTCGTTTTTAACTTTCAACTTTTAACAGTCTTTTCTATTTTTTAACTCAATAAACTCTACAAACCCTATAAACTCAATAAACCTATCTACTCATTCACGATTTACGCCTTACGCCTCACGGTCTTTTTCATCTTATCACCACAACTTTCTTATTTATAACCACATTATTCTGTCTCAGTCTTAAAAAGTATATCCCTGACGGGAGATTTGAGAATTTTCCTCTATGATATCCACTCTCTTTTCCTGCTATCTCCTTTATCATCCTTCCATCTATAGTATAAACATTTATTTCATAATTTCCAGACTTTGCTATGCCATAAGAGAATGAAATATCTCCCTTATTTATTGTGGAGACATCCAGCATTGTCGTCCTATTTATGTTTTTGTTTAATATCCCGGACATATCCTTCACATACAGAGACTTTGATATGGTATCATTATCTGTATTCATATCGGAATTAACTATAGAAAATTCCAGCATTAAGTCCACAGGACTGGAAGGTGCAGTCCAGGGAGAAAAACTCACCAATACACTATCACCTACGGCAAGATTGGAAACAGACTGTGTATCTGAGTAGAGATTTCCGCCAACTGAATCTATGAATGCGCCAATATCAAAACTTAGTGTATCTTCATAAGAGTTATTCTTTACCCATATCTCTGGTATATAACTACTGTCTGTGCCAACTGTATCAGGTGACAATATAGAAATAATACCTGCATCCTTGTATTTTGCATACTTTACAGTAAAATAATCATAATCTGAACCAATGGAGGAGAATCCTGTAACATAGATATTACCACTCCCATCAACCGCTATTCCATAAGCAATATCATTAATACTATTATCCAGTGTATCTGCCCAAACAATATTTCCAGAAGCATCATACTTTACTGTAAGATAATCATAGTCCGAATATCCTGCAACATAGATACTACCACTTCCATCAACCGCTATTCCCCGAGCATCATCATCGCCGTTATCAATTGTATCTGCCCAAACGATATTACCTAATGAATCATACTTCACCGTAAGATAATCCCAATTCGAACCATTATAGGCCTCTCCTGTAACATAAACATTACCACTGCCATCAACCGCTATACCCTGAGCATAATCATCACCGCCGTTATCCAGTGTATCTGCCCATACAATATTTCCAGAAGCATCATATTTCACTGTTAGATAGTCAAAATTTGAACCAATGTAGGAAAATCCTGTAAAATAGATATTACCACTTGTATCAACCGTTATTCCATAGGCATAATCAGCCGCTCCGGTATCCAGTGTATCCACCCAAACAATATTTCCAGAAGCATCATATTTCACTGTGAAATAATCATAGTCCGAATATCCTGTAACATAGATATTACCACTATTGTCAACCGCTATTCCATAGGCTCTCTCATCACCGCCGTTATCCAGTGTATCCACCCAAACAATATTTCCAGAAGCATTATACTTTACTGTAAGATAATCATCATTTGAACCAATGTAGGAGTATCCTGTAACATAGACATTACCGCTCCTATCAACCGCTATTCCATTGGCTTCATCAGTACTGTCGTTATCCAGTGTATCCACCCAAACAATATTTCCAGAAGCATCATACTTTACTGTAAGATAATCATAGTTTGAACCAATGTAGGACTCTCCTGTAACATAGACATTACCACTATTATCAACTGCTACCCCATTAGCACGATCAGTATTGCCATTATCCAGTGTATCTGCCCATTCAATTCCATACTGCTGTGCATTCAAAGGTAAAACACCAATTAAAACTAATGATACTGATAAAACTGCAAATAAATACTTCATAAAACCTCCTTTGTTTAATAAGTTAGAAGTAGGAAGTGAGAAGTAGGAAGTATAAAATTTCAAATTGCAAATTCTAAAATGCAAAGTGCAAACGGTTAAAGGTAAAAGGTTAAATGTTAAAGGTAAAAAATTAAAGAGAAAATGTTTCATATTTCCATTTTTCATTTTGTAATCAATCTCCTTTCACCTTTTTCCTTTTACATTTCACGATCTTTATCATTTTGCACTTTTCAATCTTCATTTTACATTAAATTATAAATCCCAACTCCCAAATCCAAATACTTTCGTTAATCGTAAATCGTTATTCGTTAAGCGTAAAAACAACCCTTATTTTATCCAACATCTAACATCCAATATCTTCTATCTCCTCACGCTTTACGCCTCACGCTTCACGTTCTTTTCTCTTTCGTTTTTCACGAATCACCACCACGAACACGTTTGTTAATCCTTTACCTATTACCTCTTGCCTCTTACCCTTGACCTTTTTTCAACTAAGCACGAAGCACAAGGCACTATTCACTAATCTTTCCTCAACCTTAACCTATCTTTTTCCGTATCACCATATCATCGTATCACCGTTTTTTGTAAAATAATCGGGATTAGGAAATCCCTCCTACATATCTATACCCCATACCCTATCCACTATACCTTCGTTAAATGTTATGCTGTTTTTGCTTTTTCTTTTTTTCTTTCTTCATACTCAAACTTGATGCGCTTATATTTTCGCAAGCCTGTTCCTGCCGGGATAAGATTTCCCATTATCACATTTTCTTTTATCCCATCCAGAACATCCCTTTTGCCCTGTATTGCAGCCTCTGTTAACACCCTTGTTGTTTCCTGGAATGAAGCAGCCGCAATAAATGAATCCGTTGAAAGGGCAGCCTTTGTAATACCTAAAAAGATAGGTTCAAATGTAGCAGGTGTTCCATTTTTTGCCATAACCCTTTCATTTTCTTCATTTACACTGGACTTATTTTTGATTTCACCTTCAATGAAATTCGTATCTCCTGCGTTCTGAATCTTTACCTTCTGGAACATCTGTTTTACAATAATTCCTATATGTTTATCATCAATCTTTACATTTTGCAATCGATAGACTTCCTGAACTTCATTCAACAGGTACTGCTGGGCTGCAAGCACTCCTTTTACCTTCAATATATCATGGGGGTCGATAGGACCTTCACATAGTTTATCACCTGCTTTTATCCTCTCACCTTCATGCACAGTAAGATATTTTCTGTAAGGCACTTTATATTCTCTTTTTTCATATCCATTATCAACAAATATCTGCCTTTCTCCTCTGTGTATTTTCCCGAAAGAGACAACCCCATCAATTTCAGAAATCACCGCAGCATCCTTCGGATGTCTTGCTTCAAATAAATCTGCAACCCTTGGTAATCCTCCTGTAATATCCCTTGTTTTGGAAATTTCTCTCGGAATCTTTGCAAGCATATCGCCTGTTTTCACCATATCTCCATCCTTCACAAATAGATATGCGCCTGCGGGAATTGAGTATGCCCCAATCTTTTTGCCTGATTTATATACTTCAATAAGCGGATGATACTTTTTTGTCTTTTCCTCTACAACCATTGGCTGTTTTTTCCCACTCTGGTCCGTATGCTCAATTAGTGTAAGCCCCAAAATAATGTTTACAAACTTTACCTTTCCATCTGTTTCGGTAATTATCACATTGGAATAAGGGTCCCATCCGAATAGGCCTGTACCCTTTTTTACCTCATCTTTATCCTTTACCTTCAAAATTGCACCATACGGCACATTATACTTTATTGTTCCCTTACTATGTTCAAGAAATATAACACCATGTTTTGATAGAACAATCCCTTCATCCTTACTTTTGTAATGAACCTTCACATCCTTAAATTTCAACTTGCCACTAAAATTTGCCTGAACCTTTGATTGCTCGGCTATTCTCGCGGCTATTCCACCAACATGGAATGTCCTTAATGTGAGCTGGGTACCTGGCTCTCCGATTGATTGAGCAGCCATCACCCCAACGGCTTCTCCTATTTCAACAAGTCTACCTGTGGCTAAATTCCTGCCATAACATTTCTGGCAAACTCCCCTTTTCGCCTCGCAGGTGAGCACACTCCTGATTTTGACCTTTTCAATACCTTTACCTTCTATAAGTTTTGCCTTTTTCTCTGTAATTTCTTCCCCCGCTTCCACAATTAATTCCCCTTTTTCATCTACAACATCATCAGCAGCAAAAGCGCCCGTAATCCTTTCCGCAAGGCTTTCAAGAACCTTTTCTCTTTCCTTAATCGCCGTAACTTCTATGCCCATAATCGTTCCACAGTCTTCCTCTGTTACCACAACATCCTTCGAAACATCTACTAATCTCCTTGTAAGATAACCTGCCTCGCCTGTCTTCAGGGCTGTATCAGTAAGTCCTTTTCTCGCACCATGACTTGAAATAAAATATTCAATAACGGAAAGCCCATCCCTGAAATTTGACCTGATAGGAGTTTCTATAATAGACTGTGCAGTTAACCTTTTTTGAGGTTTAGCCATCAATCCCCTGATACCTGCAATCTGTCTAACCTGGTCCATATTTCCCCTTGCCCCTGAATGAGCCATCATATAAATAGGATTGAATCCTCCTCTATCTTTCTCAATCTCTTTTGAAAGTTCTAATGTTACCGCATCCGTTGCCCTCGTCCAGATATCAATAATATTATTATACCGTTCACTATCTGTAATAACACCTTTTTTATAGAGCGCCTGCCATTTATTTACCTCTTCCTCTGCCTTCTTTAATATCTGAGTTTTCTTTTTCGGAACAATCATATCGTCAATACCAATTGTAAGCCCCGATAAACTCGAATATTCGAAACCCACTTCTTTAATCTTGTCAAGAAATACTGCCGCCGCCTTCATACCATATTTTTTGAAAATCGTCTTTATCAATCTGTGAATATCCTTCTTCCTCATCGTTTGATTAAAAAATCTCAATCCTCTGGGAACAAGGTCATTAAATATCACACGCCCGGGGGTTGTTTCAATAAATTTCTTGCCAAACTTATATTTTATCTTTGAATGTAGTGATATAGTGTGTGCATCCAGTGCCATTTCAATCTCTGCAAGACTGTCAAAATATTTAGGGTGTTTGTTCGTATCTTTCTTATCTTTCGTAATATAATATAAACCAATTATCATATCTTTTGTAGGGGCTATTACTGGTTCACCACTTGCGGGAGAAAGTATATTGTTTGGAGCAAGCATTAAAACATAGGCTTCTAACTGGGATTCAAAAGAAAGAGGAACATGAACAGCCATCTGGTCACCATCAAAATCTGCATTAAATGGAGGGCATACAAGGGGATGGATCCTTATTGCCTTTCCTTCAACCAATTTCGGTTCAAATGCCTCAACGGAAATTCTATGAAGGGTCGGTGCCCTGTTTAGAAGCAGAGGATGACTCTTCGCAACATCTTCAAGCATATCCCATACCTCTGGTATTTCCCTTTCAATTGCCATCTTTGCACCTTTTGAACTTCTGGCAATCTTTTTCTCTTCAAGTTTTCGTGTAATAAACGGTTTAAATAGTTCAAGCGCCATTGTTTTTGGTAATCCGCACTCATTAAGTTTTAAGGTAGGGTCCACTGTAATAACGGAGCGTCCTGAATAATCAACCCTTTTCCCCAATAAATTTTGTCTAAACCTTCCCTGTTTACCTTTCAAGGAATCTGAAATAGACTTTAATGGCCTATTTCCTCTACCCTTAATAGGTTTCGGTAATCTCGTATTGTCAAAAAGCGCATCAACTGCTTCTTGAAGCATCCTTTTTTCATTTCTCATAATGATTTCAGGCGCACCAATATCCATAAGGTTTTTCAATCTGTTATTTCTTGTAATTACCCTTCTGTACAAATCATTCAAATCGGATGTAGCAAACATACCCCCTTCAAGATGAACAAGCGGTCTGAAGTCGGGTGGAATTACAGGGATTACTTTCAATATCATCCATTCAGGTCTATTACCTGAGCCTCTGAATGCCTCTACTATCCTCCTTTTCTTTAATAATTTTACCCTTTTTTGTTCTGAAACTTCATTTTTTAAGATAACCTTCAATTCCTCTGCCATCTTATCTAAATCAATCTGCTTTAATAGGTCATAAATAGGTTCAGCGCCCATCCTTGCATCAAATCCATCCTCACCATATTCCTTTCTCAATTCTGTATATTCTGGTTCTGTAATAATTGAGTATTTCTGAAGCGGAGTATCCTTGGGGTCAACAACTATGTATGATTCATAGTAAAGAACCCTCTGCAATGCATTCTTACTCATTCCAAGTAGAAGCCCAATCCTTGATGGAATAACTCTATAAAACCAGATATGGGCAACGGGCACAACTAAATCTATATGCCCCATCCTCTCTCGCCTAACCTTAGATAATGTTACTTCAACCCCACACCTTTCACAAATAACACCCTTATATTTTGGCCCCTTATACTTTCCACAATTGCACTCATAATCTTTAACAGGACCAAATATTTTTTCACAAAACAACCCATCCCGTTCTGGTTTTTGGGTTCTATAATTTATCGTCTCAGGCTTTTTTACCTCACCATAAGACCATGAATGGATAGCATCAGGAGAAGCAATGCCCAATTTAACCACATCAAATTCATCAGGACTGTTTACCTCTCCATCAACCTTTAAATACATCATTTATTACCCCCTATTCTTTTGTTTTCTTTTCTAATTCAATATTCAAAGCAAGTCCGTTTAATTCTTTTAAGAGCACATGGAACGAGGCAGGAATACCTGGTTCAGGAGGATTTTCCCCTTTAATTATCGATTCATACATCTTATTCCTCCCCTGTATGTCGTCAGATTTCAGGGTAAGCATCTCCTGGAGGGTATGAGCGGCGCCAAATGATTCAAGTGCCCATACCTCCATCTCACCAAATCTCTGTCCACCTGATTGTGCCTTTCCACCTAATGGCTGCTGTGTAATAAGTGAATAGGGACCAGTAGACCTTGCATGCACCTTATCATCAACCATATGATTAAGCTTCATCATATACATATAACCTACTGCAATCTTTTCAGCAAAAACCTCACCCGTCCTCCCATCATAAAGGGGTATTTTTCCATCCTCAGGCAATCCAGCCTTTCTCATCATTTCTTTAATTTCTCCCACACTCATACCTTCAAAAACAGGTATCCCTATTTTAATCCCTAATTGTTTACACGCCCATCCCAGGTGTGTTTCGAGCACCTGCCCTACATTCATTCTTGAAGGTACTCCGAGTGGATTTAACACCATATCCACAGGCCTTCCATCCTCCATATAGGGCATATCTTCAACGGGCACAATTCTTGAAACCACCCCTTTATTTCCATGCCTGCCAGAAAGTTTATCTCCAATAGAAACCCTTCTTCTCTGCCCTACATAAACCTTTACTATTTTTCTTATGCCTGGAGGAAGTTCATCCCCTTTCTCTAACTTCTGTAATTCTGTTTCCTCATCATACAAAAGGTCCTGAATAATATTCCTTGCTTCCGCGGCAATTTTTCTGACATTCTTATATCTGGCAGGAATATGCCAGGCATCAATATTCTTAAAATGTTTCTCCTGAAATTTTTCATCCTTCTTTATAACAATATGCCCATTTATATCTCTGATTGTATCTGGCGCCTTTTTACCAATATACATCTTTCTTATCAACTTATCTCTATGTTTCTGAACATCCTTTATTCTTTTTTTAAACGCCTTTTTTATATTATTTCTATCCTTTTCTCTTATTATAGGATACCTATCAAGCACCTTGATATCAGTAATAATGCCTGATACACCAGAAGGAACCCTTAAAGAAGTATCTTTTACATCTGCCGCCTTCTCTCCAAATATTGCTTTCAGTAATTTCTCTTCCGGCGTAAGTTCTGTCTCACCCTTTGGAGAAATTTTCCCCACAAGAATATCTCCAGGATGGATTTCTGCACCAACCCTTATAATCCCATCGTTATTTAGATTTCTGACAAGATAATCTCCTACATTGGGTATTTCATTCGTCGTCTCCTCAGGACCTAATTTTGTATCTCTCACTTCACAGGTAAATTCCTCTATATGAAAAGAGGTCAAGGTATCTTCTGTCAACAATCTTTCACTTATAACAATAGCATCTTCATAGTTCCAGCCAAGATAAGGCATAAATGCGATAAATATGTTCCTTCCAAGTGCAAGTTCACCATGTTCTGTTGATGGTCCATCTGCAATTACATCGCCTTTTTTCACAACATCACCTACTTTAACGATAGGCCTTTGATTTATGCAGGTATTTTGATTTGTCCTCCTGAACTTTATCAATTTATAAATATTATGCTTTTTGAACGATAAACCTTCTTTACCCGTATCTATCCATATTTCCGATGCAGTCACCTTTGATACCGTTCCATCTGCTTTTGCAGTTACTACTGCTTGCGAATCCCTCGCAACCTTTTCCTCCATCCCTGTGCCCACCAGAGGTGATTCAGGTTTAAGAAGAGGAACGGATTGCCTCTGCATATTCGAACCCATTAATGCCCTATTTGCATCATCGTGTTCAAGGAAAGGGATTAGAGACGCTGAGGCACTTATTAATTGGCGCGGGGAAAGGTCCATAAAATCAACCTCTGCCTTTTTTACAAGCGGGAAAGCACCTTTTCTTCTTGCAAGAACAAATTTATCCTTAATTTTCCCATCCTCAATTGTTGCATTTGCCTGAACAATAGTATATTGGTCTTCATCTTCTGCTGTTAAATAAACAATATCATCTTTAATTCTCCCCCTTTTAACCTTCTTATATGGGGTAGTAATAAGTCCTTCATCGTTAACCTTTGCATAAGTTGTTAAAGATGTAATAAGCCCAATATTCGGCCCTTCTGGCGTTTCAATCGGACATATCCTCCCATAATGTGTATAATGCACATCCCTTACTTCAAATCCTGCTGTCTGTTTTGTTAATCCTCCTGGACCCAGAGAAGAGATTCTCCTCTTATGAGTAAGTTCAGCAAGGGGATTTGTCTGGTCCATAAACTGTGAAAGCTGGCTTGTCCCAAAAAATGAATTTATTGCGCCTGAAATTAACCGAACATTTACAAGAGATTGGGGCGTAAGCCTTTCGGTATCCTTAAACAGCATCTTTTCCTTTATTGCACTTACCAGCCTTATAATACCTGCCCTTAATGTATTTTCTACCTGTTCCCCTATGCTTCTGATTCTTCTATTTCCTAAGTGGTCAATATCATCCAATTCTCCTTTACCCTCCACTACCATTAAAAGATAATTTATAGTATGGAGTATATCTTCTCTTGTTAGTCCATAATAATCAAGAGGTACATTATGGGCAGGTAATGATGTTTTTAACCCAAACTTTTCTTTTATCTTAGAAAATCTCTTGTTTATTTTTCTCCTCCCGATATTAGACAAACTGTATCTTTTGGGATTAAAAAACATATTCTCTACAAAATTTTTCGCAATCTCATTATTAGGTGCATTTGCTCCTCTGATATAAAGATATACCAAACCCATTGGGTCCTGTGCTTTTTTAGGTCTGGCTCTCTCTATGGTTTTCATCATATAATGCAGTGCATCGTTATCGACGCTGATAACATAGATGGATTTTATCTTTTTCTCTATCAATGTTTTAATAATATCCTGAGAGATATATGTTCCTGCTTCAAATAATACTTCACCTGTGTTCTTATCAACAATATCTTTGCCAATAACCCTCTTTAATAATTTTCGCTGTTCCTCTTTACTCTTCTTTAATGAAATTTTCTTAGAGGAAAAGAACAGATCAAGAATTTCTTCATTTGTTTCATATCCCAATGCCCTCAGAAGAATTATACTGGGAAATTTTCTATTCCTGCTCATATCTACCATAATCGTGTCATTCAAGGCAACAGAAAATTCTACCCACGGACCTCTATAAGGAATAATTTCACCCTTAAATATACGTTTCCCATCCGCCGTCTCCTGCTCATCAAAAAATACACCAGGGGAACGATGTATCTGATTTACAACTACCCTCTCAACACCATTTATAATGAAATCTGCTCTCCCTGTCATTAAAGGTATATCACCTAAATAAACTTCTTGCTCAATCCTTTCCTTTTCTTTACCTGTCTCTATATCTATCTCAACAAGTATAAGTTTAACATGTAATGGAGCAGCATAAGTAACGCCCTTTTCAAGAGCCTCTTCGGGTGTATACCTCGGTGTAGATACATTGTAACTGTCAAATTTAAGGATATATTTTCCATGAATATCGTCAATAGGAAACGCCTCATTAAAAAGTGATTGCAGCCCTATGTTTTTCCTTTTCTGCGGAGGAACATCTTTCTGCAAAAATCTCTCAAAAGATTTAATTTGCACTTCTAATAAGTCAGGTGGTTCTACCACCTTACCCAACTTTGAATATATTACTCTTTTATTCTCCAAGAGAGGTACCTCCCTTTTTTATTTTATTTCTATTACTCCGCCGGCTTTCTCAATCCTTTCTTTAATCTGATTTGCTTCTTCTTTCGCAACAGATTCTTTTATGGTCTTCGGAGCACTTTCGACAAGTTCTTTCGCCTCTTTTAGGCCAAGACTGGTAAGTGCTCTTACCTCTTTGATAACAGCAAGTTTACTTTCGCCAAATGACTTTAAAATTACATCAAACTCTGTTTTTTCTTCTTCCTGTGCCGCCTCAGCAGTAGCAGCACCCGCCGATACAGCTACAGGTTGAGCAGCAGTCACTCCAAATTTTTCCTGCAGTTCATCTACCAATTCCTTCAGCTCAATAACTGACATTTTTTCAATCAATCCAACAATTTTGTCTTTCGTAGTTTCTTTTGCTTTTGCTGTCATTCTTCCTCCTTTTTGTTTATTAACGCGTTTAATGTATAAATAAGTTTCCCAAGCATACCTTTAAGTGTCCACACTAATCCCGTTATCGGAGCATTTAATCCTCCAATAACCATCGAAAGCAGTTCCTCTTTCGATGGAATCTTCGCAATCTCTCCAATCTCTTGTTCATCAATAAATTTGCCTTCTGCTATACCTCCTTTTACGAGAGGTAATTTATGTTCTTTCTTGAAATTTGTTAAAATCTTTATAGGCTGAATCGGGTCATCAGAAGTAAGTGCTATTGCAATAGGTCCTTCAACAAGGTGAGATATTGCAGATACATTTGCTTGCTCCAGAGCCCTTTTCAAGATGGAGTTTTTTGTTACCCTGTAAATAGTATTACCTTCTCTCAGCCTCTTCCTCAAATCTGTTATATCTCTTACATTTAAACCTCTATAATCCGTCAGATAAAAACCTGTTGAAGATTTAAGAAGTGTGGAAAGTGTTTTTACTAATGCTATTTTTTCGTCTTTCGCCATATTATCTCCTTGTGTTTTCTCTACCCTCTATCTTTTCACCTCAAAATATTGTTTATATCAGAAATATCCACCTTCATTCCTGGTCCCATAGTAGAAGAAATGTAGATAGCCTTAATATATGTCCCCCTAACAGCAGACGGCTTCACTTTTATAACCTCAGATATAAATTCCTTTAGATTGTCAAAAATCGCCTCCACAGTAAATGAGACCTTCCCTATTATCGAATGAATATTGCCTGTTTTGTCTACCTTGAAATCAACTTTGCCTTTTTTTATCTCTTTTACTACATTTCCAACATCGTTTGTAACCGTGCCTGTTTTTGGGTTTGGCATTAAGCCTCTCGGTCCCAATATTCTCCCCAATTTGCCAACTTTGGGCATCATCTCAGGCTGTGCGACAACGGCATCAAAGTCTATCCATCCTTTTTTAATCTTCTCAACATATTCATCTCCCCCTATGTAATCTGCACCTGCTTCTTTTGCCTCCTTTTCTTTATCACCTACTGCAAAAACAAGCACTTTTCTTTCTTTGCCCGTTCCATTAGGTAAAGAAACAGACCCCCGCACCATCTGGTCAGATTTCTTTGGGTTAACGCCCAAAACCATACTAATTTCAACAGATTCATTAAATTTCGCTGTTGCTGTTTCTTTCACTATTTCAATCGCTTCTTTTAATGGATATGTCTTCTTCACCCTGGACTTCTCCAGTAATGTTGTATATCTTTTGCTCCTTTTCATTGTTCCTCCACTTCTATTCCCATACTTTTTGCCGTTCCAATGATGATATTAACAGCGGCATCTATATTGTTTGCATTCAAATCGACCATTTTTGCCTTCGCAATTTCTCTAACCTGTTCCATTTTTACCTTTGCAATCTTATTCCTATTTGGTTCTCCCGAACCCTTTACAATACCAACTGCCTTCTTCAATAAAAATGAGGCAGGGGGAGTTTTTGTTATAAAAGTAAATGATTTATCTTTATACACTGTAATAACAGCAGGGATAAGGGCATCACCCATCTTCTTTGTCTTTTCGTTAAACTGTTTGACAAATTCCATCCCATTAACACCTTTCTGCCCCAATGCAGGACCCACAGGAGGCGCAAGAGATGCCTGCCCTGCCGGAATCTGAAGTTTTATCGTTGATATTACCTCTTTTTTCTTAGCCATATTTCCTCCTAAATTGGTTGTACCTGATATACATTCAATTCTACAGGTGTAGACCTTCCAAAAATGGTAACCATAACCTTAATCCTTTCTCTATCAGGATAAATTTCCTCAACCATTCCGCTAAAATCAGTAAATGGGCCATCTATTATCCTTATCATATCTCCCTGCTGATATGGAAACTCTTTTTCAACATCTACCTTTTTTTCCATTATATCCAGTATCTTTTGCACCTCTTCTTCACTAATGTTATGGGCAGACTTTGAGCCAAGAAAACCCACAATATGTGGAGTAGATGCTACTAAATTCATTGTCTCATCCGTTTTTTCCATTTTTATCAAAATATATCCTGGATACAATCTCTTTTCCATTACAACACTCTTACCGTTTTTGGAAAGTTTAGATACCTTCCTTTTGGGAATCTTAATCTCCTCAAATTTATCTTCCATATCCGACCTTTTAATCCTCTCCTCAATAATGTGTTTTACCTTTTCCTCATATCCTGTCAGGACATGGATAATATACCATCCTTTCTTTCCTGTTTTTTCCTCAATCTGTTTATCCATATACTAAAATCCTCTCCTTTTTATTGCAAAACAAAAACCGTTTGTAGAATAAAAGAAATAATTTTTTTCGCTATCGGCTAATTGCCAAAGGCTAACGGATATCTTTTTCATTATTACCTCGCTATAAGAAGTAAAGATTTAGAAAATATCAAATCCAGAACCCATAAATATACAGCAATTATCACAGAAAATATTATTACAATTAAAGTAGACATCCATAATCCTTTCTTTGAAGGTAGATTAACCTTCATCAATTCAACCTTCACCTCTCTAAAAAATTTTACTGTCTTCTTCCACATTATTCCTCCTAAAAATCAGGTCTGGAGGGACTCGAACCCCCAACCGCTGGATTTGGAGTCCAGTGCTCTAGCCAATTGAGCTACAGGCCTATTTTACCTCTTTATGTATAGTATACATTTTGCAATGAGGACAATATTTTTTCACCTGCTGTTTCTCAGGGTGTTTTCTCTTATTCTTTGTAGATGTATAGTTCCTTCTCTTACACTGTGTACATTCAAGTTGTATAATTTCTCTCATTCCTCACTCCAATATTTCCGTAACTACACCTGCTCCTACTGTTCT
>WFRC01000272.1 GCA_015486685.1 Caldifarciminota bacterium | reverse complement strand
ATATCAGTGAGACTGCTATTGATAAAAATATTTTGAAATTAAAAAAATTGGGTATTGTTAAACGGGTTGGTCCTGATAAAGGTGGACATTGGGTTGTGAAAAAATAGGGAATGCTGGGGTCTATAATTAAGAAATGATAAAAAGTTATCTTCTTTATGGTAAAAACATTGTTATATTAGAGGGTAAGAGAGTGGCGATAGTCGCGGATGTGGCTGCGGGGGTCTGCACATTGCCAAAAGTGGCTCTGACTGAACTTGCCGTCCGCGGCTATGCCAATACTTTGTCTAATGGGAAGGTGCCTGAAAGTGGCTATTATAGACATGATATTGGGTATTGGCAGAGCCATAAAACCTTAACAAAAAACCATAAAGGAGGTAGTATAATGAGAAACAATGAATTAGGAGGAGGTATAGACATAGGTTCAGAGTTTCATCAGGTAGCGATTAGAGACAGCGAAGGGAAGATATTCTATGAGAAAAATGTTCCCCATCGTTTCAGTGAATTTCATAAGTTTGTAAAGGAAGCCAAGGAGATAGAGAAGGAGAAAGGTGCTAAAATAGTATTTGGGATAGAAGGGAAGAACGGATATGGTGCGCCATTTGACAGGATACTTTTGGATAGTGGATTTAGATTATACAACATAGACAATTTGGCATTAAAGAGGTTCAGAAGTATATTTGGGGCAGAGAGTAAGACTGACAAGAGGGATGCAAGGATGTTATCAAAGCTAATAGGATTACGGAAACAATTCAATGATAAAGGTGAGAAGGCATTTATTCCTGTAAAGAAATCTCCTATAGTGCATGATAAACTAAAGGTATTAAATCGTCATCAAGAGAGGTTAATAAGCCAGAAGACGAGGTTAATTAACAGGTTAAGGAAGAGTTTACTTGAGGTATGCCCAGGGATGTTGGACATCTTCGGTGATGTTGATGGGAAAAAGATATTAAGGTTGCTGGTGGCATATCCGGATTTTTCAAAGTATAAGGGATTAACGAAAGAGAAGGTTTTAAGGATTAAAGGGATAGGGAAAAAGAGGATAGATGAGCTTGTCAGTTCCTTACAGAACTTAGAATATGTAGAGGAATTAACAGATGTATATGCTATAGTAATACAATCGGAGGCTAATCAGATATTGGAGTTAAAAGAGGAGATAGAGGCTATAGATAAGGAGTTAGAGGAGATAGGAAAAGAGAGTAAAGATGTTCAAATTTTAATGAGCATACCTGGGGTTTCGGTAAAATTATCCAGCAGGTTGATAGGGGAGATAGGCGATATAGGACATTTTGAGAATGCCAATCAATTAGCGGTATATTGTGGAGTAGGTTGTGTAGACAATAGTTCAGGGAAGAAAAAGGGAGCTAAATCTGTGCATAAGGCGAATAAATTTTGTAAAGCGACAATGATAAATATAGCGGGATGCACTATCAGGTATGTAAAGGAATCTCGGGATTATTACTCAAAGAAGAGAAAGGAAGGGAAAAGCCATAATAAAGCGTTACGGAACTTAGCCCGACAAATGATTAAGGTAATATTCTGGATGTTGAAAGAAAAGCGTGATTATTATGTATCAGGAACATACCATAAGAGGATAGCTTGATGAAAAATTTTCCATTTTTAAATTTTTTACTTGACTTTTTAAATGGGAAGTTCAGTCATTCAAATTTAAAAACTCAAGAAACAGAAGACACCCTCCCTTAATCCCTCCCATCAAGGGAGGGAAATAAAGAGGAAATAATACTACCCTACCTGATGAGATTGTTCATTCGCTTCGCTCACTCACGTCTCCGACTTCCACGCCTGCCTTTGGCAGACTCGCAATGACAACTTATTATGTTTTTTGTAAGAATTAAAATGTTAATCCTGTTCATCCTGTCAAAAAAAAGAGAGATGCTGAAACAGGTTCAGCATGACAGAGGAAAAGGATGAGATTGCTTTGCAGAACTATAAGCAAGGAATGGGCACTCGCAATGACACTTTTCACGGTTTATTCGTTTGTTATTTTGGAGTGCAGTGGTTTGCCTCTGCGTAATTGAAAAAGTTAAGATACTGAAACCAGTCCAGAATGAGAGGAACGGAGGAAATCAGGCATTATCAATTATCCGTTTTGGTTTTATAATTAGGTGAACTTCCCCAAAAATCTCTTGACAGGAAAGGAAAATTTTCTTATATTAAAAGTATGAAGAAATGTTATCCAAAAATGAGGTTTTTATTAACAATGCGACACACTCCGTATACTGATAAAATTGAGATGAAATAATATGAGCCAATTGACTTTGCTTAAATCAAGTGAAGGGGAATTTTTCAATCTACAGAACGCAAGTAGATGGGCATCTGAATATTTAAATAAAAAAGTCACCATATCTAATATTTCATATTTAATTCAGTATGGACGGATTAAAAATTACGGAAACAATGGGAATACTTTGATAAATAAGGATGAATTAAAAGCATATTATGATTCTATAAAGAAAAAAGAAAAAGAATGGAAAAAGGTTTTAGGAAATGACCTCAATTGGCATTTATCATTCGTTGAATACAAAGAGTCCGAAAGAACAAAACATGTCCATAGACTGCACCCTTATAAAGGAAAATTTATTCCTCAATTGGTTGAGTATTTTTTAGATGGGCATACAGATGAATTTAAGAAAGAAGTCTTTTTCAAAAAGGGTGATATAGTGCTTGACCCATTTTGTGGGAGTGGAACAACATTGGTCCAGGCAAATGAACTGGGAATGCATTCTATAGGTATTGATATATCCGCCTTTAATGTAATGATTAGTAATGTTAAAATAGAAAAACACAATATTTCGGTTCTTGCAGAAGCAACATTGCCAGAGGGGAATTTTATATGGAATTAAAACCAATATATAATTTCATTAATAAAATACTTTGTGGTGATGTAAAAGAGATATTGCCGCAAATTCCATCGAATAGTGTTGATTTAATAGTTACTTCGCCACCTTATGCAGATAAAAGGAAAAATGTTTACAACACTATTCCAGCAAATAAATATGTTGAATGGTTTTTGCCAATAGCAAATGAATTGAGAAGAGTATTAAAAGATAATGGTTCTTTTGTGTTAAACATTAAAGAAAAAGCAGAAAATGGTGAGAGGCATACTTATGTGATAGAACTAATATTGGAAATGAAAAATCAAGGATGGCTTTGGGTAGAAGAATACATTTGGCATAAAAAGAATAGTTATCCTGGAAAATGGCCCAATAGATTTAGAGATGCATGGGAAAGATGTTTACATTTTACAAAACAAAAAAAATTCAAAATGTATCAAGAAGCAGTGATGATACCTACTGGCAATTGGGCAAAAGAAAGACTGAAAAATTTGAGTGAAAGGGATAAGATGAGGTTTGAGTCGAGGTCGAAAAGTGGTTTTGGAAAAAACATCTCAAATTGGTTAAAACGAGACAAAGTTTATCCTACTAATGTATTATATTTACCTACAGAGTGTTCAAATAAAAATCATAGCGCAGCCTTTCCTGTAGCGTTACCCTCCTGGTTTATCAGGTTATTCACAGAAGAAGGAGATATTGTTTTAGACCCATTTATTGGTTCAGGCACTACGGCAGTTGCTTCTCTTCAATTGAACAGAAAATATATTGGGATTGAAATTAAAGAAGAGTATTGTAAATTGGCAATAGAACGGATTAAAAAAGAAGTAAAACTTAATTTATTTAGTGGAAAAGCATAATATGAAATATGATGAAAAAGACTTAATAGTGTATATGTGCAAAAAAATTGATGGGGTCGGTGATAAAACCGCAACCGCTATTTCTGTTTATTTGGAAAATTTCTGCAATCTTTTTGATAATATAGATAAACTAAATGAATTACGAAAGGTTAACGGAAAGAAATTATTGGATTCTGCTCAGATTGAAGCATTGTCCAAGATTATCAATGAGTATTTCCCACAAAAGGTGTTAAATATTAGATATGCATGGATTTCGGTTTTGATTAGAGATTTTGTCAAAAATGCCATCAAAGAAATTCAGGAAACTGCACTGGATACCCTTTTAATAAATCCATTTTTAATTAAAGCATTTGGATTCAATGACCATCGTGAAGTTGTAACTTTTTATTTTTATCAGAAAGTTACGAGGTCCATTGTTACATCTTGGGGCTTCACTGTTGAAGGTCTTTTGCTCTGTAGTGGCGCAGAAAAATCAGATTTAGAAGGGTTTGATATAAAAATAATTAAAAGAGGTAAAGAATACCACTTTCAGATTAAAAGTAGTCCAAACACTATGAGTATTGAGCAGGTTAGACAATTAAATGTCCATATTCAAAAGATTAAAAATATGTCAAAACAGATTCCAATGTTAGGAATGACTTATGGAAGGCGAGAGCAAATTAATACACAAATACAATCAAAATTAATAGGTTATCCTAAATCAACCCTTATTGGCAAAGAATTATGGGATTTTATCGCAGAGGAAGAAGGATATTGTAAAAAAATTCTAGACTGGATAGATAAAGTTATGAAATTATACCCAACAAGTTTTTCTGACATTTTGGAAGAAAAGAAACTTTCTTTAATAAAGGATTGGGAAAACACTTGGGGAACCGGGAAAAAATCCATAGATATGGTTTTACAAAATTATTTATAACGGAGGGGAAAAGTATGAAAGACTTTTTTGTAATATTAGTGGAAGAAGTACAATACCTGGCTCAGAAAAAACTGGGCAGGTATTTAGACAGTGAAGAATTAAAACAAGTTCAGAAAAGAGTTCAATTTGGATTGGAATGCTGGGAAGATGTAATAATTGCTGATATTGAATCTTTGGAAGAATAATGGGAATATTTACCTCCAACCATCCCCATTGGATGACTAGTCCTAAAAAGATTTGCTGGGTGACATATTATTTTCCACCGATGGGGATGGCGGCTGTGCAGAGGATGGTCAAAATCCCATTTTATCTCAGTAAATTTGGCTGGGATATTAAGATATTTACCCCTGAAAGGATTGGATATAATGCTTATGATAATTCTCTTATTGAGGATTTCCCCTGCGATGTAAAGAGGATTATGTATTTTGAACCCTTGAATATTTTTTCTAAGGTTGGTATCAAACAGGGGACAGGAACCAGAAAAGATTTTATATCATTCCCTGATAATAAAATCTTCTGGCTTCATTCGTTAAAAAGGGCATTAAATTCTTCAGATTGTGATATTATCATT
>WFRC01000271.1 GCA_015486685.1 Caldifarciminota bacterium | reverse complement strand
GTGTTCACTCATTACATTCGCTCCCATCTTCGGTAGCCACGCTCCCGTTGGTCGCTCGCAATGACAGGATTGTGTAATTTCTTACCCACTTTTCAGCGGGGTCAGTCATTCAAATTTAAAAACTCGAGAAACATAAGACACCCTCCCTTTATCCCTCCCGTCAAGGGAGGGAAATTAACTATGGGCAGGCGTCCTAAATTTTGTCCTGCTATACGCATAAATTTCAAAAAAATTGTACTTTTCCCCTTGACTTTTTGAATTGGGATGTTATTATTCTCTTATGAAAGTTATTATGGAACATAAAGGTATACAAATATGAGCACTAATATGTATCAAAATAATAAGACGCCAGAAAAATATAGAGGTGGACTCAATCTTCTGATGAAGTTAAGTGCCCAGGGAAAGAATATATTTACTATTGGAGAAGCCGCGAGTGCTGCAGAAACAACGCCTCAGCAGGTAAAGACACTTCTTTATAGATTGGTTAAGAAGGGATGGCTAAAGCATATTGAAAGAGGCAAATATCTTATTGTTCCTCTTGAGGCAGGTGTTAAAAGAGAGTGGAGCGAAGATGTTTTTGTAATAGGTTCGTATCTTGTATCCCCTTACACTATAGCCTACTGGAGTGCTTTGTCATACTGGAATCTTACAGAACAAATCCCAAAAACTGTATTCATCCAGACCGTGAAACGGAAAGGTCAAAGAAACAAGCAAATACTGGGAATTTCATATCGGTTCATTATTGTAAAGCCTTACAAGTTTTTTGGTATAACTCAGCAATGGTTTGGGCAGAGGAAAATCAATATTACAGATATTGAGAAGACTATTGTGGACTGTCTTGACAGACCAGAATTGTGCGGAGGGATTGGAGAGGTTTCAAAGGGTATATGGATTGGCTGGAAGGATAAAGACATTGATATGAAAAAGATTGTGAACTATTCTTTAGCTATGAAGAACAAGGCTATTATTAAAAGATTGGGTTATATCTGCGAAACATTTGGTATAGGAAAGAAACCTTTCTGGAATAAAGTGACTAAAAAAATAAGTGGAGGGTATGCCTATCTTGATTCATCCCTGGGATATACTGAGTATGCCCGAAATCCTCGCTGGAGGCTGATTGTAAATATATCCACTGAGGCTTTGACAAACTGGAGGAGGACTTGATTGGCGCCAATGAGGTAAAAAGAGTGGCTGCTGAAACAGGGATTATGGATCCGACAGTGATTGAACGGGATTATATTCTTTCCTGGATATTAAAAGGAATTTATCAAGATAATATACTTTCTGATACCCTGATATTTAAAGGGGGAACATCTATAAAAAAGGCTTATTTTAATGATTTCAGGTTTTCTGTAGACCTTGATTTTACTTTGAAAAAAACTATAAATAGGCTTGAAAAAGTTTTTGAGAGAGTAGGGAAAAGTATCTCTGATTCATCGGGATTGATGTTGAAAGGAAACATTGCATACCATACTGAATTTGGCTTTACAGAAGTTAAGATTCCTTATACAAGAATTATCCATCCTCAAGGAGCATCAATAAATGCATTTATCCATCTGGACTTCAGAGAAAAGATGCTTTTTCAAGAGGTATCAAGAACACTTTTTTATCCTTACAGCGATAAAAAAGAATATGGTAATATTAAAGCGACTGTTTACTCTTTGAAAGAAATGCTGGTAGAAAAACTACGCGCCCTATATTTCCAGAGACACTTTTCAATAAGTAAAGACCTTTTTGATATATGGTGGCTTGTAGAGAATCAGGATATAGATATTGTAGAAATTTTCCCTTACTTAAAAAAGAAGTGTGAGATAAAAGGAATTAGTTGTAAATATCTACTATTAAAATCCCGGGAAGAATTTAAGAAAGATTATGAAAGAAATTTATTACCTCTTCTTTCCCGTTCTCTAAAGGTAGAATTTGAAGAAATTTGGGCTACTGGAAGGCGTATTTATAGCATACTTCAAAAGAACTTTAAAGAATAAGATAAACAAATGAGGTTCTCAGGTGGCTTGGTGCTTTTTTTTGCATTTCCCAATCTTCATTTTGCAATTACTTCCGCCCCACCTGTGAGATTGTTCACTCATTACATTCGCTCACGCCTTCGGCTTCCACGGGACTTCGTCCCTCGCAATGACAACTCATGAGATTCTTCACTTCGTTCAGAATGACAGGATTGTGTAATCTCTTACCCACTTTTCAGCGGGGTCAGTCTTACAAATTACAAAACTTCTTTCTTTGAGTATCAATGAGTTAAGTGAAGGAATTTGAATCACCCTCCCTTTATCCCTCCCATCAAGGGAGGGAGATAAAGAGGAAAATGCCTATTGTATGAAAGTGTTCGTTCGCTTTGCTCTCTCACGCCTTCGGCTTCTTCACATAAGCAGAGCAAGAAGTGGACATTCGCAATGACACTTTCTTGGGCTTATGTTCTTTATTTTTGTAGGAATTTATAATGTTAATCCTGTTCATCCTGTCAGAAAAGGAGGTAATAGGGGCGGTTCTTCACATTCTCACATTTCTATCTTAGTCCTATCTTAACCAAACCCTTATTATTTCAGGATTATGGAGATTATTTTATTTTTTAGATGATTTTTATGTGGAATAAAGATTAAATCTGTAAGTCTTTTAATTAAATTATATACATTGCAGAAATATAGGAATAACAACAAAAATAAAATATATTTTCCGAAATTTTAATGACAATTATTTATGAAAAGTGTGAAAGTGTGAAGCACAGTCCCCGTAGAACCCTCTATAAATTAAAATAGCCACCTAAATAAAAGGCAAGCTTTTCATAGCCTATTTTTCTGGTCTCATAAGAAATGGTATCAGATTTCATAATTGTAATTCCTGAAGGATAATTTATGTAGGAAAAACCACCATATATTCCAAGAAGTCTATTTGAGAAATCTATCCCAAGTGTTGGGATAAAACCAATTCCAAAATCATATTCATCTGATTCCATTAATCTATCCTGCTCTACTCTCCCATTATCAGTCCAAACATAATAATGATAATATATGAAGTTCTTAACCCGTTTTGGCGTAATGGACAGATTAAAGAAAATGTTTCCTGAAGTTCTTATATTTGCGTAATAATACATTTCACTTGCAGTAATGCCGAATAGAAAACCTCCGTTCATTTCAAATAATTTAGTTTTCGCCAGAAATCCAAGACCAGCAGAAAGAGGGAATAGACCCATAGTATACATAAAATACATATTTTTTACTTTATCCGTATCTGAATTAACATTGTGAAATAAATTTAAGGTTACATCATTTACAGAATGTATTTTTGTGCTAAAGCCCCCTTCAGAAATTGACCCTCCATAATCTTTCCCTGAAAATGAAAAGGAATAATTTTTATCTATGTTTATAGGGATTGGGGGAACCCCAATAATATATGAATCACAGGTATAATATGGCTCACAGGAAACAAATATAAGGATAAAACATAATAATATCCAGAAAACTTTCTTCAAAATGATTTTTTGTATATTTGAATTAAACCTTCTGCTCACCATAATTAAATATATCATTTTTTTTGTTTTTGTCAAGAGGAAGTTGTATTTTTTTAATATATTGATAACGAGATGAGATTTACCCATCCTACGAGGTTGTTTGCTCGTTTCGCTTACTCACATCTCCAATAGCTCGCTCCCGTCGGCAAAAACGAGGTTGTTCGCTCCTGTTAGTCTCTCACGTCTTCTCCAACTTTTTCGTTGCTATGCTTCCTGTAATGACAATGGGGAAAGAATGAGATGCTTCGCCAAGGGCTCAGCATGACAATACGAGGGCAGGCTCGCAATGACAATGGGAGAGAAGTCGAATTTTGTCCTGCTATATGCATAAACTTTCCCAATTCCCTTGATTTTCCCCTTGACATTTACATTTTTGCTTGTATTTTTTATTGAAAAGGAGGATAAAATGTGCAGGTATAAATACACCATAGTGATAGAACAAGATGAAGATGGAGTATATATTGCATCTTGTCCTGCCTTAAAGGGATGCTATACGCAAGGAGAGACATACAAGGAAGTTATCACCAATATAAAAGATGCTATAAAACTTCATATAGAAGCAAGAAAATCAATTGGGGAATCAATTCCTATAGAGAAAGCTGTTGAAGAAGTAGAGATAAATGTCTAAATTAAGACCTCTTAAATCAGGGGAGGTTATTAGAGCAATTAAAAAGTTAGGTTTTACCTTAATAAGACAAAGTGGAAGTCATGCAGTATTTCGCCATCCAGATGGGAGGTGGACAACCATTCCAATACATAAGGGTAAAGATATAAGTAAAGGAGTAGTCCGTAAGATTTTGGCAAATTTAGAATTAACAATGGAAGAGTTTGAAAAATATTTATAGAAACATTTTCATTTTCACTTTTGATCGGGGGCAGTCAAAAAGACAGCCTTTGGCAGTTAGCCGAGAGCCGATGGCGAAAGAACACCCTCCCTTAATCCCTCCCGTCAAGGGAGGGAAATAAAGAGGAAAATGCCCATCGTATGAGATTGCTTCGTTGCTATGCTCCTCTCAATGACAGTGAGAGGGAGACCTGTGAGGTTGCCACGCCTAAGAGGAAACTACGCAGAGGCAAGGAATTATCGGGGCTGGGAAGCCCCTCCTACTCCCAGATAAACTGGGAAGTAAGAAGTAGGAACTGAGAAGTGGGAAGTAATAAAGACCGTGAACCGTGACAAGAATAATGCGGAATGCGGAAGTGAGAATGCGGATTTAACAGATTAACAACGCATTGACACGGTCAATGCACTCCAGATTCACCCTCCCTTAATCTTCCCAATAGGGAGGGAAATTAATGCAAAATGAAAAGCGAAAAAGACTATGATTTCAGAGGAAGGAAGATTAAGGAATTATCGGGGTTGGGAAGCCTCTCCTACATCATTCTGGCAAATATCCTTTTAGCGGTTAGCGGCAAGCGGATAGCGGTGAGCGTCTGTATCCCTTCAACTTTCAATATTCAACTTATTCTCGATATCCTTTCACCTTTTTCCTTTTACATTTCACGATTTACGCCTTACGCCTCACGGGTTTTATCATTTTTTAACTCAATAAACTCTCAACTCAATAAACCCGCCTGCTCATTCACTTCCTACTTCTTAGTTGTATCCACACCCTATCCACTATACCTTAATTTTAAGGTTATTTTAACTTTTTTGTAAAAAAAATGTTGATTTTTATAAGAATTTAAATATCTTCACACTATGATAAAAATGGAATTTTCTTTAAGAGATAAAGCAAAACTATTTAAGGCATTATCTGAAGAAAGAAGGTTAAAGATACTTCGCTATTTGTCTGGTAGCGAATTCTGTGTAGGGGATGTAGCTCAAAAACTTAATATGAGTGCTTCTGTTGCTTCTCATCACTTAAAAATACTGGAAAATGTAAAACTTGTTATCAGGAGAAAAGAAGGGAAAAATGTAATATTTAAGGTAAATAGTAAACTGCTTAAAAAACTATTTAAGGATATATTTAAGTTTCTAAGAATAGAAAAAGCATCGTAAGAATTTTAACCTCTACTTACTATTCGACTATCAATTGAAAATTGGCATTTAACATACATTATTTGAAACAAACTACTATAAGTCCCATTTACCACAAATACTTCCCCATGAAGCAATAGGTTTACCATTCTCAATAATTTGAACAATTTCGCAATTATTGGGGCATTCTCCACAAATAAAACTCTTTGTTTCAAAGTTTGTATTTATTACATTAAATCCCTTAAATCCTGTAATTTTACCATCCTTTTCCATCTCCTCTTTTGCAAGCATAGCTGCCCCAATTGCCCCCATTAATTTATGATTTTTTGGAACAATTACCTCATATCCTAATTCCTTCTCAAAGGCTTTTTTGATGCCTATATTCGCCGCAACGCCTCCCTGAAAAACCACTCTTGGCAAGATTTCCTTTCCCCTTCCTACATTTGATAGATAATTTTGTACCAATGCATCTGAAAGTCCTGCAATTATATCTTCCTTTGAATAGCCAAGTTGCATTTTGTGTATCATATCGGATTCAGCAAAAACAGTGCATCTACCTGCAATCCTTGCTGGTGCCCTTGCCATTAAGGCATATTTGCCAAATTTTTCTATTGGTATTCCTAATCTTTCGGCTTGATGGTCTAAAAATGAACCTGTACCTGCTGCGCAAACCGTATTCATTCCAAAATCAACTGGAACTCCATCCCTTATTATTATAATCTTTGAGTCCTGACCGCCTATTTCAAAGATAGTCTTTACTTCAGGTATTTCGAAGGATGTTGCAACTGCATGGGCAGTGATTTCATTCTTCACTACATCTGCATTTACAAGGACACCTGCCAGCTTTCTTCCACTTCCTGTAGTGCCTACACCTCTTATTATAGGCTCTTTTCTGTATTTTTTTAGGAACTTTCCTTTTACAATTTTCAATCCTTCTTTTACCGCATCAATAGGGCTCCCAGATGTTCTGATGTATGCAGAAGATAAAACATTTACACCATTATCAATGATTACAATATCGGTTGAAACAGAGCCTACATCAATTCCCAGATACATTTTTCCTCCTCTTTATTAAATCTACAAACGCTTCAATCCTTGTTTGAATTCCTGCTTCTGCTGTTTGTTCATCAAAGATAAGGTTAAGTATAGGAATATCATAATCTCTTGAAATCCTGTTCATTACAGTTTGGGCAACGATTTCGGGCATACATCCCAGGGGTGAAATATGAACAACACCATCATAATTAGCCTTTGCAAAGAGAGCAGAGTAACCTACTGAATAGATGCTCTCACCCCCTGCATGATATTTGAGATATGGTCTGGCTGCTCTTATTGCCATTCTGTGCCAAAAATTTATGCCTATATCTCCTATAATGTAATTATACATCCCCGATGCCCTTCTGTCTACCAATGCTCCCAATTCCCCCAATCTTTCCTCTATCCTTAATGTATATGCAGGTTCAAGCACCATATATATTTCACCAACAATTCCCACTCTGGGAGGTATTTTTTTTAAATCCCTCTTTACCCTCATAAATAACCCCTTTATTTTCCTTCTCATCATAAGAAGTTTTACAGGTTTATTTTGTTTATCTATGAGTTCTAAGGCATTATCCCTTGCTATGTTTGTGCTCCTTTTTTTTACTTCAACAGGTCTCCATTTTCTGGCAAGTTCATCCACATATTCTACAAGTCTCATCTTCTGAAAAGCTATAATTGCACCCTCTGCAATTTTTGATACGGGAATCCCATTCTTTTTTAAACCTATCTTTTCGTATGCTTCCCTCGCCCACGGTTCTTTAGGTAAATCAAATATAAGCACCTCCATCTTGTATCCAAGTTTTCCCAGAATTTCCTGAATTGTAACCCCATACCATCCAAATCTACAGGGACCTGTTCCACCCAAAATAACAAAATAATCAACGCCCATTCTCGCAGCAATAATAGCCTCTCCCAGAACAGCCTTTAATGGAAAACAGGCAAATTCAGGGGCATATTTCAACCCCAATGTTATCGTTCCCAGACTGGGTTCCGGAAGGTCTACATACTCAAACCCTAATTTCTCAAAAAATGGTTTTGTAACATAATGTAAAAGTCCCATATGTGGTGCAGTTATGCTTTTCGTTTTTTCCTCCTTATCATATCAAGAAATGCTTCAACCCTTGTTATAACACCTGCTTCACCAGATTCTTCATCAAGTATTAGTTCCATATAGGGAGTTTTTGTTTTCTGTGCTTTTATCTCCATAGAAAGTGAAAGTAATGAATCTGGGCCACACTCAAAAGACATTACCTCTATTAAACCATCTACAAGCCCATTTTCCATATAATAAAAGGAAGCGCCAATGTCAATCTTACCATAGGTATAATATATCCTTTTTTTGATTTCACCCGCCATAATATCAATATTCTTATCGTCCACCATTTCTGCTGTATAGACCACAGCTCCCCTATCTATCAGGATTTTTGTAAGGTCAACAGAGGCAAAGATATCATAAAGTATGTAAGGTCTGCCTATAACAGCAATCCTTAAATCACCATCCCTTTTTGTCTTCCTTTTAAAAAAGGCATCCGAGGGTATATTACCTTCTCGTATATCTTTTTTTATTTCTTCCTCTCTTTTATACCCAGATTCAATTGCGTTCTTTATTTCCGTTTTTTTCTTCCCCAGAGTCTTGCCTATAAGGTAATATGTCTCATCAATAGAAAGATTTCTGATGTCAAAGGGGGTATCAATTATATCAGGTAATCCAACTATACTTGCTCTTACCATATCCGGAAGCCCTATAAATTTTGGGCATATATACCTTCCCCTTTCTAAGGATATAAAACGCGGTATGAAAATAGTATCCACTTTATCCTTCAGGTAATCTATGTGCCCGAATGCAATCTTCATAGGAAAACATATATCACTATGTGCAAGATTAATACCCGCCTTTAATATTGCTTTATTCGTTG
>WFRC01000270.1 GCA_015486685.1 Caldifarciminota bacterium | reverse complement strand
TCAAAAAAAATCATCACCCGATATGGATGGAAGTTTCAGCTAGAAAACCCTGAACTGTTAAAAATATCCTATTCTATTTCTTAACTCGTTTGTTTCGTCCCGATGAAATAGTTTCACATTTCACGGAATAAATTTGCCTCGTTTATTTCGTCCATTGCCATTAGCAAGTATCCTTTCAGCGGTAAGCGTATTTCTGCTAACGGCTATCCTTTTCGTTTTTCATTTAAGTTTCCCTCCCTCTGGGAGGGATTAAATGTCCCTATCTCCTCAGTATTTCCCTGTTGTTTCAAACAAAATAAGATTTTCCTTGACTTTTTTGGATTTATGAGTATTAAAAAGCCTAAATCGGAGGATAAAATGGCAAAAGAAAAAAGACAATATCTAAAAAAGGGAAAAAGGTTACTTTCAGAAGGAAAGATGCAACAAGCCCTGATTGAACTGAAAAAGGCTGAAGATGAAAATGACATTTACCCTGACCTTTATAATAGTATGGGGCTGGCATATAGTCTGCTCGGGCAATATGATGATGCAGTAAAATCATTCAGGAAGGCATTGGAATTAAATACAAATTATATTGAAGCCCACTTGAATCTGGCTCTTACCCTGAACAATATTGGAGAGGTAGAAGAGGCAAAAAGGGAGTTCGAAATTGTTGGGACACTGGAAAGGGCAAAGGGTGGAGATATTGGATTTTCAGTGAAGGCGAAACTGGCTAATGCACATAAATCCCTGGGACAATTATATTATGAAATTGGGAAGTATGATGAAGCTATCACAGAATTAGAGAAGGCATTGAAATTAACCCCTGATTTCAAGGATATTTCTACCTTTCTTGGTAAGATTTATATTGATAAAGGCAATTATGCAGAGGCAATTAAGGTATTGGAAAGGGTTTTTGAGAAACATCCTGATTATGTGGATTGTGCTGTAAGACTTGGAATTGCGTATTTTAAGAAAGGTGACTTATCAAAGGCAAAAAAGATATGGTTTGAGGCAAAAAGATTTAACCCAAACAATGAGAAACTGAATTTTTATTTAGGCTTGTTAGAAAGGAAACAATGAATTATAAGCATACAATAAATCTACCAAAAACAGAGATGCCGATGAGGGCAAATCTATCCCAGAGGGAATTAAATATTGAAAAATTCTGGGATGAGGGAAACATCTATCAGAAGATGATTGAACAGAGAAAAGGTAAGGTTCAATTTATATTGCACGATGGTCCCCCCTATTCTAATGGGCATATACATCTCGGTCAAACCTTGAATAAAGTGCTAAAGGATATTGTGGTTAAATACAAAACCTTAAAGGGATTTTATTCACCCTATGTCCCCGGATGGGATAATCACGGAATGCCTATTGAGAATATTGTTATTGGAGAATTCGGAGGTAAGAAAGATGACATCGTTGGCATTAGAAAAAGGTGCAGGGAATTTGCAAAAGAGTGGGTAGATAAACAGAAAAAAGAATTTAAAAGGCTTGGAGTAATCGGAGATTGGCAGCATCCCTATCTTACAATGGATAAATTTTATGAGGGTCAGGAATTGAAAATTTTTGCGGATATTGTGGAAAAGGGATATGTTTACAGAGGGCATATGCCTATACATTGGTGTCCTCACTGTCAGACAGCACTTGCAATCGCTGAAATAGAATATAAAGAAATAGAATCTCCTTCCCTGTGGTTCAGGATGAAAGGAGTAGATGATGATTACTATGCCCTTGTATGGACAACAACGCCCTGGACAATTATTTCAAATAGAGCCCTTGCATTTCATCCCGATTATGAATATGTAGTAATTGAACACAACGGAGATAAATATTTGTTAGCATTGCCGCTTTTAGAAAAAAATATGGAGTTATTGGGCTGGAAAGATTGGAAGGAGATTAAAAGATTTTCCGGTAAATCACTGGAAGGTAAAGAATTTCAGCATCCGTTTCTTGACAGAAGGTCCCCTGGTATACTTGCAAAATTTATCACTATGGAAGAGGGAACAGGTATTGTTCATATAGCACCCGGGCATGGGAGAGAAGATTTTGAAGTTGGGAGAAGGTATGGAATTGAGGTATATTCCCCTGTTGATGAAAGAGGAAGATTTACAGAAGAAGCGGGAGAGACGTTTCAATCGTTGACTACGGATGAGGCATCTGAAAAAGTTGTTGAAATTCTTAAAAGCACAGGGAATCTTTTGAAAATTGATAAAATACAGCACCAATATCCCCACTGCTGGAGGTGTAAATCGCCTTTAATTTTTCGGGCAACAGACCAGTGGTTTCTCTCTGTTGACCGTAATAACCTCAGAGAAAAGGCGCTTGACAAAGTAAAAGATGTGAAATGGGTTCCGGAAGAAAGCAAGAATAGAATCAGTGCATCTGTAAAGGAAAGACCTGATTGGTGTTTGTCAAGACAGAGGGTATGGGGTATCAATATCCCTGCGTTTTATTGTAAAAAATGCGGCACACCATTGCTTGATCCTGATGTAATTAGATATGTATCAGAGATATTTTTAGAGGAAGGCGGGGACGCATGGTATACAAAAGATGTGAAGGAACTTCTACCAGAGGGAATAACCTGCAAAGAATGCGGCAGTACAGATTTTGAGAAAGAAAATGACATCCTGGATGTATGGTTTGATTCAGGTATAAGCAGTCTACTTGTTCTTCAAGGAAGAGAGGAATTAGAATGGCCATCGAATATGTATCTTGAAGGACCTGACCAGCATAGAGGTTGGTTTAATGCAGCCTTAACAGTATCTATGATTGAGAAAGGGATTCCACCTTATGATACCGTGATTACTCATGGTTGGGTGCTGGATGATGAGGGAAAATCAATGCATAAATCTATTGGGAATGTTATCTCCCCCCTTGAGATTATTGAAAAATATGGTGCGGATATATTAAGACTCTGGGTGGCATCCTCTGATTATACACAGGATGTAAAGATAGGTAAAGAAATTCTGGAAAGATTGGTGGATAGTTATAGAAAAATAAGAAATACATTTAGGTTTATGTTGGGTAATACATATGATTTTTCCGAAGAAAACAAAATAACATATAATGAACTTTTGCCTGTGGATAGGTATATGCTCTCTATCTGGGAGTTGTTAAAACAGAGTATGGATAAATTTTATAATAATTATCTGTTTCATAAGGCATTCCACAGATTTTATAATTTTATCATATCAGACCTCTCTGCATTTTATCTTGATATATTAAAAGATAGACTTTACACCTATGGAAAAAATTCCCTTGAAAGAAGGTCTGCTCAAACTGTAATATCAAAGATATTAAAGGAATCTGTCATATTATTTTCGCCTATACTTTCATTTACCTGCGAAGAGATATGGCAATATTTAGACAAAAAGGAAGAGAGTGTTTTTCTTGCAGATTTTCCTGAGATTGATAACTCCTTGATAGATGAAAGACTTAATAAAGATTTTGAGAAGATATTAAATGTGAGAGAGGATGTTCTGGTTGCTCTGGAAAAGGCAAGAAATGCAAATATTATTGGCAATTCGCTTGAAGCAAGATTATTTATATCATCGGATATGGAAGTTCTTAAGAAATATCAGGAATACCTTTCAGAGATGTTTATTGTCTCTCAACTTGAATTTACGGATAATCCTGAGGCAGATGTAATTTATGAAGGAGAAACGGGCAAATATGGTGTAACAAAAGCAAAAGGAAAAAAATGTGAAAGATGCTGGGTGTATTCTGAAACCGTTGGAGAGAATAGAGAGCACCCGACACTTTGCAGAAAGTGTGTAGATATTATTCAGAAGGAGGATTTTAGTGAATAAAAATGACTTAAGACATTATGAAAGTTTGTTAAAAAAGGAGAGGAAACAGGTTATTCAGGAGATAGAAAACATAGAGCAGAAGATTAAAATAGATTCACCGGAAGGAAATGTTGATACAAATCCATATCCATATCATTGGGCAGATGTTGCAACTCAGGAAGAGAATAAGGAAATGGATTCACAAATACTATCCCAGATGAGCAAAAAACTTGAAATGATTGACAGTGCCCTTGAGAAAATCAGACAGGAAACTTATGGAAAATGTGAAATTTGCGGAAAGTCTGTAGAAAAGGAAAGGCTGGAAATCATTCCGTATGCAAGATATTGTAAAGAATGCAGGGCAAAACTGGATGCTCAGAATAGATGAAAAAATATCTTCTCCTATTATTTCCTGTTGTTATTGTCTTTCTTGATAGATTTTCGAAAAATTGGATTGTTGGGTCATATTATTATGGGGAATCTGAACCTATTATAGGAAATTTTTTGAGGTTCACTTATATAAGAAATCCAAATGGTGTTTTTGGTATACATATTGGTGGAAGAAATGTCTCATTAATTCTAACTATAATAGCATTTTTGCTTGTCATATACCTGTTTATTATTTCTCATCATACCCTATTTTCTCTTTCGCTCTCATTTATTATCGGTGGTGCAATGGGAAACCTCTGGGATAGATTTATTTATAAAGAAGTAGTGGATTTTATAGATATGGGTATAGGGCATTACAGATGGTTCACCTTCAATATTGCCGATTCATTTGTAGTAATAGGTATTATTCTGGCTCTAATATTTTATATTATGGATTCAAGAAGAAGTAATGCGGAAGCAGAGATAGGGAAGTAAATAATAATATGGAATGTAAAACTAAAAAAGACAATCTTTTAATTCTTTTATATTGCGGACATAAACAGGCTGTATTTCAGCAGGGGTAATATCCTGTGCAGGCATAATAATCTTCTTAAAACCCATCCTTTCTACCTCTTTTACCCTCTTTTGAATCATACTTACTGTCCTTACTTCACCTGATAACCCTACTTCTCCTACAACAGCGGTTGTGGGCTCAATATATTTATTGAAGAAACTTGAAAGCATAGCCGATACAACCCCAATATCTACACCGGGGTCATTGACTTTTATACCTCCGGCGATATTTGTGAATATATCATAGGCACCTATTGTAATCTTTAACCTCTTTTCAACTACCGCTACCAGCATTGAAATTCTTCTGTAATCAATGCCCGTTGAAACCCTTTGAGGCATACCAAATCGTGAAGGGGATAGGAGTGACTGCACCTCAATTAAAAATGCCCTGCTCCCTTCAATGGAAGGCGATATAACACTGCCCGGTGTTTTTTCCTCTCTTCCTTCAATCAAAAATTTTGAGGGATTATCAACTGGTTTCATACCCCGTTCTCCCATTTCAAAGATACCTATTTCATTTGTTGAACCAAATCTGTTTTTGACAGCCCTTAAAATTCTGAAATAGTGCTGTCTGTCCCCTTCAAGATATAAAACAGTATCTACCATATGTTCGAGGGTTCTCGGACCTGCAATGATGCCGGACTTGGTTATATGGCCTATGAGAATTATGCTGATAGATTGATTTTTTGAAATATGCATCAATTGATTTGTACACATCCTTACCTGTGATACGCTCCCCGGAGCACTTTCAATATCCTCATCATACATCGTCTGGATTGAATCTATTACAACTATATCAGGTTTCAATTCATTTATAGAACCTATCGCCATACCAATTTCTGTTTCTGATGCGAGATAAAGATTGGGTATATCACCTATACCAAGTCTTTCAGCCCTCATCTTTATCTGAATTAGAGATTCTTCCCCCGATATGTAAAGGACTTTTAATCCTTTCTTTGCAAGTGTCCCACAAAAAGCAAGAGTAAGAGTTGACTTACCTATACCTGGTTCGCCCCCAATCAAGATTAATGACCCCTGCACAATACCTCCACCCAGAACCCTATCTAATTCCATAACTTCTGTTTTTACCCTTTCTCTATCTTTAAGAGATATTTTCGATATGGGATTTATTTCTACATTTACAGGGGAAGATTTGGGAGTTCCTTTCTTTGCATCAACAACCTCCTCTACCATACTATTCCACGCACCGCAATTTGGACACCGTCCCAACCATTTTGTGGATTTATACCCACATTCCTGACAAACATAAACCGTCTTTTTCACTTAATAGGACCTTCGGATTTTCCTTCTACAAATTGTCTAATATATTTGTTATCTGTTTTTTTGACATTTTCGGGACTTCCTTCAAACCTAAATTTTCCATCATACATAAGAAGTATTCTATCCCCCACCTTGAATGCACTTTTCATATCGTGTGTTACAACTATTGTTGTTTTCTTCAACTGTTTTTTTAAACGCATTATTAAATCATTTATTCTATCGGACATTATAGGGTCAAGCCCTGTCGTTGGCTCGTCATAAAGAATATAATCAGGGTCAAGTATAAGGGCACGGGCAATCCCCACCCTTTTTTTCATTCCGCCTGATAATTCGTGGGGTTTTATATCTTTTGCATCCTCCATATCAACAAGTTTGAGTTTCTCATATACAAGTGCATCAATTTTATCCTCTTTCATTCTGGTATGTTCTCTGAGCGATAAAGCAACATTTTCCTGCACGGTCAAAGAATCAAAGAGTGCTGCACCTTGAAATACCATGCCAAATTTTTTTCTCAGGGCATATATTTCCCTCATACTTACCTGTGTTATATCCACATTATCAACGATAATCTTACCTTTATCTGGTTTCATTAAACCCATAATATGTTTCAGAAGAACACTCTTTCCACAACCACTCCTGCCAATAACTACCAGAGTCTCTCCATCATAAACATCAAGGGAAAGTCCCTTAAAAACCTTATTATCATTAAAACTCTTATATATATTTTTTACCTCTATCATACCGTTTCTGCCTCCGGTGTAGTTTCTACAAATCTCATTGAAGTACGCAAGAATTTTAGTGTCAATCTACCTATAGGCCCATTTCTATTTTTCCCTATTAAAATACTGGCATCGTCTTCATTTGCATTTTCACTTAATGCCTTGGGTCTCATTACAAACATAACAACATCGGCATCCTGTTCAAGACTCCCTGATTCTCTCAGGTCTGAAAGTCTTGGGTCTGTATTACCTCTCCTATCTTCGGGTTTCCTTGAGAGCTGAGAAAGCCCTAAGACAGGTAAATCTAACTCTCTTGCAAGGGATTTCAACATCCTTGAGATGGCAGCTACCTCTTGCTGCCTGTTTTCCGTGGAAGGTCCCTGAACAAGCTGGATATAATCCACAATTACAAGCCCAATATCCTTTTCTCTCTTCATTCTTCTGGCTTTTGCCTTTAAATCAAGGATAGAGATATTTGGCGTTGTATCGATATAAAATGGCAGATTGGAAAATTTCCCGCTCACCTCATTCAATCTCATCCACTCTTCCTCATTCAGATATCCCCTTCTTATTCTATTGCTATCAATCTTTGTCTCTGATACCAGCAGGCGGGCAACAAGTTCTTCTTTACTCATTTCAAGACTGAAAAAGAGTACAGGGATATTCTCCTTCTTCGCAACATAAGTAGCAATATTCAAGGCAAATGCCGTTTTCCCCATACTCGGTCTCCCTGCAAGCACAATGAAATTTGAAGGATGGAAACCAAGCGTTAAATCGTCCAATCTTCTATATCCTGTCGGAACACCAATTACAGGAGAGTGTGTCTCCCCCCTCCGTTCTATATCCTCTATCACCTTTTCCAGAACAGGTTTGATAGGCACCACCTCTTCTTTAATCTTAATGTTTCTTACCTCTAACACCAGATTTTCCGCCTCATCCACAATTTCCTCTGCGTTTTTGGATTGCTCCCTCGCATTCCTCTCTATCTTTTGGATATTCTTAATCAGGTGTCTCAATGTTGACTTTTCAAGCACAATCTTCGCATAATATTCCACATTGCCCGTAGATACAGGTCTATCTGCCACCTGTGAGATATATCCACCTCCACCTATTCCCTTATATTTTTTCATCCTCTTTAATTCTTCGGATACACTAACCAAATCAATAGGTTTATTTGCTATATTAAGTGATAGGATAGCCTTATATATTACCTGATGCGGTTTAAGATAAAAATCATCGGGAGAAAGCAGAGAACTTACTATATCCACTGCCTCAGAATCCATTAACATACAGGCAATCACTGCTGTTTCAGCATCTTCTGAGTACGGTTCTGTTAAAATGTTGTCCATTTTACCCATCTGGTATCAACTCCCTTAAATGGGAAATATCCTCTCTGAATATCTTCTCTTTGTCAGGATTTTTAAGTAAATATGAGGGATGGAATGTCGGAAATATCCTTATCCCCTTATAGTTAAAAATCCTCCCTCTCAATCTTGTGATGCCTCCACTTACATTCAGGAAAAAACCCGTTGGAACATTGCCAAGGGTAAGTATATACTTGGGTTGAATGATATCAACCTGTAAATTCAAATACCTCCCGCAACTCAATATTTCCTTTTCCATCGGCGTTCTATTCCCCGGAGGTCTGCATTTTACCACATTTGCAATGTAAATTTTATCCCTCTCTATACTGTTTTCCTTCAAAATAGATGTCAATTTTTTCCCTGATGCACCCACAAAAGGCATACCTGTCGCATCCTCCCGGGCACCGGGTGCTTCACCAACTATCATCAACTTCGCATCAGGATTACCTTCGCCAAACACGATATTTCTTCTAGATTTAGAAAGATCGCATTTCTTACAATTTTCTACGATTGCCCTGAGCCTCTCCAATCTTACCCATTTCGGCCTTGGCAAAAGTAAATCCGTAATACCTAAAATATTCCAATACCTCAAATACTCTTGTGCAAGGCTATTATTGATTCCGCTATTTCCCATGCGATAATATCCTTTTTCTGATGTTTGAATTTATGTTTTTCTCCATCCTTTGTGATAATAATTCCTGTCCCCGTATTACTGTTCAGTGTGCTTATTGTGTTTCCCACTACTATATCAAGCGATTTATCTCTCATCTTCTTGACTGCCTCTAATTCAAGATTTTTATCCTCAAGGGCAAAACCTACATAAATTTTCCCCTTCTTATATTTACCAAGTTCCCTTAAAATATCTTTTGTCGGATGAAATGTTAATACCTTTTTATCTTTCCTTTTTATCTTTCCCTTTACCTTCTCGGGCACATAATCAGACACAGCAGCAGCCATAATAAGTATATCCGCAGATTTGATTTCTTTTTTTAATACCTTTTCCATATCTTCTCCTGTTTTAACCCTGACATTTTTCGCGCCGAAAGGTAATGGTACACTGATATTTCCGTATATAAAAGTAACCTCACTCCCTCTTGCTTTTATCACCTCTGCCACTTCTTTTGCCATCCGTCCCGATGAAAGGTTTGTAATTATTCTAACATCATCCAGTTGTTCAATTGTTCCTCCTGCTGTAATCACAACCCTTTTACCCTTAAAATCCTTTTTCGGACATAATGCATTATTTATTTCAGAAACAATAACTCCTGTCTCAGGCAATCTACCTACACCTTCTTCTCCACAAGCAAGTTCACCGCTCTCCGGGGAAATTACAGTATATCCATTCTTCTTAAGTATTTTTACATTCCTCTGATTTATGGCATTTAACCACATCCGAACATTCATTGAAGGAAAAAATAGCACAGGGACATCGGCAGATGATACAACCGCAGTCAAAAGGTTATCTGCTATGCCTGATGCGATTTTACCAATTGTATTAAATGTGGCAGGTGCTATTATTATTATATCCGTATCCCTTGCAAGGTCAATGTGCACTGTCCTCCCATTTTCAAAAAACATATCTTTGTAGCACCTATCGTTCGTAAGTGTTTCAAGGACAAGGGGTGAGACAAATTTTTCGGCGGATGGAGTAATAAGGGCGCGTGTCTGCCCTCCCATCTTTATAACATCTCTTATTGCATACGGAATTTTATATGCTGCAATACCGCCTGTTATGGCAAATGTAATATGCCTCCCTGTAATAAAATTCACTTTTCCTGTATTGTGTATTTTATCTTTTTCTTAACCAATCTTTTCAATGCCCTCATAATAGGTTTTTCGCCCACTTTTGCAAGGGCATCTGCCTCATCAATATTTACCCTTTTTGCTTCCTTTGCTGCAACCATAACCGCCTCGTATTTATTCTTAACAACCTTCCAAATATCTTCAACGGAAATCATAACACCTCCTTTTTAATAAGTTAGAAGTAGGAAGTGAGAACTGGAAAGTGACAAATCGTAAGGCGTAAATCGTAATTCGTTAATCGTAATAACAACGCTTATTTTATCCAACACCTAACATCCAATCTATCTTCTTACGCTTTACGCCTCACGCCTCACGGTCTTTTTCGTTTGTTTTTCACGAATCACCATCACGAACACGTTTGTTAATCCTTCTTTCACTTCCTACTTCTTAGTTCTCACTTCCCACTTATCCGTATCATTGCGAGCCTGCCAGAGGCAGGCGTGGCAATCTCGTTGTTTTTGTTTATCTCGTTCATTTCGTTCCTTCTGTCATGCTGAATTCGTTTCAGCATCAGGGTGACATTATTTATTTCAGTATCTCAACTTTCAACATTTATATATAATACATATAAATTTTCATTCGTCAAGATTTTTTTTAATTGTTAGTCCAAAGATAAAATTGCAGTATTGCAAAAAATAAAATTTCAGTTTTAAATTCAGTTAATAGAACGAATTTGCCAAGAGAAAAGGCATCACCCTCCCTTAATTCCTCCCCTGTCTGCGTGCGGACACGCACAGGTAGACATCAAGGGAGGGAAATAAAGAGGAAGAGTGCCCATTTGGTGAACACAGAGGCAAGCCTCTGTATTCCAAAAGAAACAACGCATTCACACGGTGAATGCACTCCAAACTTCCAGATAAGCTGGGAAGCGAGAAGTAGGAACTGAGAAGTGGAAAGTAATAAAGAACGTGAAACGTGCCCGTATCTCGCGTTCGTGATTCGTGTTTACTTTTTTTGTTGATTTCGTTAGTTTAGTCTATCTGGTCTATTTGGTTCATTTCGCTTGTTTCGTTTTTAACTTTTAACCTTCAACTTCCAACACTCTTTTCTCACTTTTAACATTTGACCTTTTACATTTAGCGCCCTAATCCGTATCATCATATCATCGTATCACCGTTATTAGTAAAATTCGTTTATTTCGTTTATCTGGTTTTATTTTGCATTTTTCACTTTTCATTTTGCATTTAATATAGTTCTCACTTCTTAGTTAATTAATATCATCTTTCTGGTTATCTTCTTACTCCCTGATGTAAATCTTAGAAAATAAATCCCTGATGGTAAATTCTCATTGCATTTTATCCTGTAATATCCCGCAAATATCTTATCTTCATTCGCAATAATCTTTCTCATCCTTCCCATAACATCATAAAGGGAGATTTTTACATTCCCTTTGATAGGTATGGCATAGTTTATTATAAAGTTCCCATTTGAAGGATTGGGATAAATGGACATTTGATAATCATAAGGGATATTTCTCCGTATTATGGTTGTGAGCATCTTGCCTACTGGTTTCCCTGGAAATTTTTCATATAGATATAATATACCGCAGACTGCATAATCCCCTTTTATCTTCTTGATATGCACCTCTATTTCTCCATCCCTGATATAATCTAATACGGGAACAGGTTTCTCCACCCATATAATTTCTCCTGATGGAAACCATTTCTCTCCAAGAGGGGTTTTATCTATGATGAGTTTTTCCTTCCACTTATGCCCCGATGCCTGATAATAACCTACTTTTATTCTGTAATCTTTGTTCGGGTCTAAGTCTTTGATTTTGTAGATAAGCTCTGTTGTATCATAATCTACTGTTTTATATACATCGTTACCCTTCTTTGTATTGTAATTTATATATCCTGTCCTCTGAATGGTAAATGGAGAGGGTGCAGCTTGCCCGAGATTTAAGGCAAGTAGAATATTCTGCGATATTTCTTCTGAATGTGCCTTCAACATAATGTATGGCTCTTTACCTTCTCCCCATCCTGATACAAGCACACTGTATCTGGCAATACCTATTCTGCCATTGCTATAGTTTACCGGTCTATAGTATAATACCTGCGGATAACTTGCATCTGACCAGTCTATGTTTGATACCTTCTCGGGATTTCCCCATCTGAAATATAATTCATCATATTTGCTCCTGTATATATTGTATGTTTGATTATCTTTACCACTCCAATACAGGTATTTGTTTGCTATTACAACAGGTTGCCGAATATCTATTGGAACAGATGAAAACCTCATATTACCCTTTGATGGTATCTGTCCGATATACCCACTTGCCCCCTGTAATTTGTATATTCCACTGTGAGGGAATGTCTCTTCCTCCCATACCACATTTATATTATAATTATTTACATCTATCATTGGTTCTATACTCCTTGCCGAAGTGGTATTGGAAAGATTATATCTCTCCCAGCCTGTATCTGATAGAACTGCATACCAGATTTCCCCATCCTTATCATAGGCAAGGTATGGCTTATTGTGAACAACATCTATGGAGGGTGATGATGTAGGTTCAGGTGGTGGCCAGGGCGTAGGTGTGTCCCTCAGTAATGAATCCACTATTTCTATATTCTGTGTGATAAGACCATTATCTGAGATAAGAAATTTTACAAGAAACCACCGATTAGTGAGGTATTTAGGTCCTACAAGTGCAGGATGCTCATATATTTCTTCTGTGAATAGATAAAGGGTATCCAAATCTATTGCTATGGAAGGGGCAAGAGACCAACCAGTAGACATAAAGTTATTTCCTGTAAATGTTTCAGGAGTTTGCCATTTTCCATTCTCCCTATTCGTATATTTTAATCCGGGTTTATTCTTATATTCTACCCAGAATGTCCATATCCTTCCAAGATAATCTACGGCACCTGCAGGGTATTGTGCATCTTCTCCACCTACATATTCATGCTTTTCCCAGGTTTTTCCCTCATCCTCTGATACCACACAGTATATCATCCCCCTGATGGAATATAGAAGGTATATATTATTACCATAGGGAATAAGCCTCCTTGCATTATTCCAGGCAGTTGCCTCTTTCTTATCACTGAATCCTATTGCGCCAGGAGCAAGTTCTGTCCTGCCCGTAAGTTTTACAAAATAATCCCTTACATATCCTGATTTTAGTGCTGTTAAAGGTTTCCTGTATGAAACATCAACTGCTGAATCAGGGGAAATCATAATGTAATTTCCATCCTCTTCCTCTAATGCAGTACTCACAGAAGTCTTTGGTGATTTTCCACTAACACTATATAGGGTTGCCCTCTGTAATGGAAGTTTCTCTATTGAAGTATCTGGATCTGTCTGGAATTGAACAAGTGCAGCCTCATCCAATTTTCTGGCAAATCCAAAATGATATGTATAGAGATTTGAGGATGAAAAATCTGGAAATCTAACAAGGTGCCCTGATGGATATCTTCTGGAAAGTATATATTTTACAGAGGAAGTTCCTTTTACCCCCGGAGGATATTCTATCCAATCATGGTGTGGTTTCATTGTATTTACAAAATATCCACCCATATCCGTCCCTGTTCCCTTTGAACCTGAAAATCTGAGGTTTATATAATCACCACTATCCGCAATGAAATAGTCCCCATCCTTCTCTTTTAATGGTGTAAATGCACCTACACCAAAATTATCATAAGCCGCTTCAAGTTTACCTGCCTTTTTGAATGTTACTATTGTATCGTTCAGAGCATCCACATCAACATCTGCAGGATGGTCAATGGTAATTACCTCCATTTTGTCTATATATGTATAGTTATCACCTAATTCCTTAAGCTTAAAGTTTATTGAAGAGTTTATGGGGACAGGTGTCTTTGTGAGTTTATATAAATCTGTATAATTCCATACAGGCGTGATAACAGGCAATCTTAAAACATTATTATCCAGAATATAATCTGCACCATCGCTCACATATAAAAATGGACAATTTCCTCCTCCACCACCCCCATCAGGATTGGGATTGGTATAATGAAGTCTGAAATACTGAATACCAGAACCATTTATGTAATCATCTGTTGCACAGAGTTCCCTTTTATCAATGGATAGGGCAACGGGTCTTGTGAATTTACCTGCACCCACACCTGAACCTCCATAAGAAAGTATTTCACCTGTAAGGTCAGGTCTCAACCAGTGAATCTTCTTGTCCCAACTTCCAAAAACAAATATACCTTTATATATACCATAATTTACAGCAGCAACAGAGATTGGAGCAATATTTGTAGAAAATGTATATGTATTAACCCATGTTAATGTTCCATCTGGATTTGCTATAAGCCTCACAATCCTGTTGTTTCCTGTATCACATACATATATATACTCATTTGTGCCATCGTTGTAATGGGTGATGGATTGTGGAGAAGTGAATTTTCCTTCCCAGAAACCATAATCACCATAAATTGTTTTATTTTTTATTGTATACTCATCATGAGGAGGAAGTGTTATCTCCCAGGACTGGATATTGTGCGCTTCATCATCAACCACCCATATTCGGCTGTCCGATGGAGAAAATGTAACATCTATAGGAGATATTACCTGATTATCTCCCAGACTATAATAGGGTATTAGTTCTCCGGAAGCAGGATAATATGCTAGAACCCTTATTCTATGAGCAATAGGGTCTGCTGCCACAAAATAGTGATAATTATTCCCATCCTTACCAAGATAGACTATACCCTGAGGTCTCCCTAATCGATAACCATTATTAACTCTACCTATCTTCTTTATTTCCCAACCGCCATCTTTATTCTTTTCCTGCCTCCACCATACAACCTTTAATGAAGAATTTGGGTCTGTAAATGCTAAAATCCGTGTATTTTCATTAAGATAGAATGTCGCAACTTCATAAGGTTGTGCAAAAGGATGTCTCTTTTCACCCCAGATAGATTGCGAAAGATTTTCAGCACTATCCCATGTTAACATCTGAATATGATAATTTGTCCCATTATAATTGTAATCAATGAAATTATGTGAAGCTATTGAGAACCATCCACCTAATAAAATAAATATAAGCATTTTTACCTCCTTCTAAATCCTCTTTCTTTTAATATCTTTTCTCTTTCCATATGTTTCTTTGTCTTCTTTATCATAAGTTTTGCCGAAATCGCAGCAGGTGTTCCTTTATATTTTTTGATTATATTTCTAAATATCTTTATCTCTTTTCTCCCACCAAGGTCTCCAATCGACCTGACTATCATAGCACTTACACCAGAGTTGGGATACCTTTTCAAAAACTCATCAACCCCCTCTTTAAGGCTCATCTTTCTTCCAAATATCTTTATATCGTATTTTCTATAAGAACGAGACTGAAGTAATACTGTTAAAATATCAAATACTCTTGGTGCATAAGCACTGTGAGGGTATTTCAGTAGTAATTCATCAAACTTTTTCATTGTTTTTCCAATAGTAGGTTGTCTCCACAAGTGCATAGATTCTCTGTATAATTCAAATGCCTCCTTTTCTTTTCCTTCTGGTTCAACTATCTTTATCTTTATAATATTGGATTTCAGGGTATCATAATTATCGGTGTTGTTTGGAATCAGATAATATGCCTGATAAGTATACTCCTCAGGAGGAAGGAAAAAATTATTCATATAGGGATCATACGCACATTGAAAACCTGTAAAAATTTCTCCAATCCATGATATAGTATCACCTGGAGCAATAGTGGGTAAACTTAAATAATCTTCACTTATTACCTTTCTTTTGTGAAGTCTCTTTCCTTTTGAATTATAAACAATAAAGTTTCCTTCTACAAACCCGGGGATTACAGCCATTCTCTTTTCACCCTCATTCCATATAGAAGATTTAATCACAATCGGTTCCCCATAAAGATATACATCCTTTTTACCCAGTATCTCAATGTGTGCAACAAAGGAATGTCCAGAAAGAAATAATGGTATACCTGTGCTTATAATAAATACAAATAAGTTTCTAATCTTCATAATACCTCCTTACCAGGTTGTTTTGCTTATTGTATCACAAGAAGAGGGGCAAAATTCCCATAGATAATTGCCTCTTTCAAGTTTCCCTGTTGAAGTATCAACAAGATAACCTTTATGCATCACTCCATCAGTTGATACAAAAACTGTATCCTTATCGTGAAGTCCTCCCCTTGTATGTCCAAGTTCGTGAATTGTAGTTTTTTCTATCAAATCATAAAATGAACCTGAATTGGCAGGCCAAGTTGGGTTATCTATGGCAGCATCACATTGGATATCGTCAACAAAGACTATTGATTCTCCATAAGGAAGAACAGAATTACCTACAGTATTCCATATTGATATCCCTCCTACTTTGTCAGGTCTATTTTTCGCTAAAGAAACTCCTGCAAGCCAAATTGTTGCAACAGTATCACCAATTATAGTGTCATAATGTGCACGGCAATAATACTGGACAGATGTCTCTTCGTCGTAATCTAACGATTCAGGTGAAAGAATATCATCTTTTACAAGATGGACCTCAGTATATGCCTCGTTAAAAGCTCTATCCATCTTCCCCATAGCACTATCACTGCGAAGAAATATATCGCAATTATCTGTATCATTTGCTTGATAATCATATTCTATATGCATTTTATGCCACACCACTACATCTAATGCTGTAACCTCTTCATAACTTGTATCAATAGTGGCAGACGCAGTAACTTTGTATCTTTTTCCTGCCTTATATTTTATTAAACCATCCTCTACAAAAGATGGAATAGTAAGTGTATTTGTAGCAATTCCGTTACTATTAGTATATGAACTTGGAACATCTAATATTCCACCATTTGTGCAACTCCAGTTTATCAGAATATTAGAAGGATTATCTACTTTTATTACCTGAACACTGACAGATATATGGTAATTATCGCTAATAGCACTATCACAAAATATAGTAGATGTTTCAAAAGGATGAATTGGTCGCAGGTGAGGTGGAAGCTTTTCACAGGAGGCGCCCGGGAATAAAACCGCCATCGCTGCAAGATAAATAAGATATTTTACTATCCTCATTCTACCCTCCTTGCATAGTATCTTTTCTGGAAAAATTGAGATGGAATATGATGGGTTCCTGAAAATAGGCGTAATTTACCGAGAGAGAGAGAGAGAGAACTTTCTGAAAAAGCGTAAAATTTTCCATAAAATACCTCCTTATTTTTGATTATAGATTTGAATAATAATCTTTTTCATTTTCGCAAGTATTTTTTTCAAATTTTTAAATTTTTCT
>WFRC01000269.1 GCA_015486685.1 Caldifarciminota bacterium | reverse complement strand
TGCTCAGAATTACATTTTGGGGAGGGAGAGGTAGGGATAGGGAGAATAATAAGGGAGGGGGTTATATAGTTCTTATTGCTATCGGACTTGCGATTTTATCCATAATCATCTCTCAAATAATGTATTTTTTTATATCCCGCACAAGAGAATATAGTGCAGATGCTGCATCTGCCGAATTTACAAGAAATCCATTAGCCCTTGCATCTGCGTTAAGAAAAATTTCTGAAATTCATAAACCTGTGAAATTTGCTTCCCGGGGAACTGCACCGCTTTTTATTATAAACCCTCTGAGAAGAAAATTAGAGAATAAAGAAAATTTTTTCTCAAATCTATTTGCAACCCATCCTCCATTAGCTGCTCGCATAAAAAGACTCGAAGCAATGGCACTAAGAAGTGGGAAGTAAGAACTAAGAAGTAGGAAGTGAAAAAAGAATGTTGAAAGTTAAATGTTAAAGGTTGAAAGAGGGAAAAGACTGTTAAAAGTTGAAGGTTGAATGTAGGAGGGATTTCCTAATCCCGATAATTACTGAGAAGTGGGAAATGAGAACTAAGAAGTAGGAAGTTGTAGGAGGGGCTTCCCAGCCCCAAAATTTCCAATGAATTTTTGAAATTTTGTAATTTGGAACTTGAAACTATTTTTTAAACACAGGAGGTAGGTATGTTTGGAAATCTTGGCTGGCCTGAAATCATTCTTTTACTTTTGGTTGCTTTGCTCCTATTTGGAGCAAAAAAACTTCCAGAGGTAGGAAGGTCTCTGGGAAAGGGTATAAGAGAATTTAAAAAGGCACTCAAAGGTGTTGAAGAAGATGTTGAAAAGGAGGAAAAAAAGGAAGAAACCAAGGACAAAACAACGGAAAAATAAATGGATTTTTTCAGGCAGAAAACAGTAGATACTACAAATGTCCAGAACGGTGTTATAAAGGCAAGGATTGACGGAAAATGGCAAGAATACAGGATTATCAGTCTTCCGAAAAAATTTGTTGACTGGAATATGAAATCCCGATTGAAAACATTAAAAGAAATAGAAAAAGGCAAAATGCCTGAATGGGCAGGACCACATTCCGGGAGTGTGGCATCTTATGGTGTAGGCAGACAGGATTCCCGCTTTACCCTGAATAATGCAGTGAAAGGTATAGGATTTGTCCCTCACCCTGAATTTATAAAGGATAGGATACGAAATATGGAAGAAACAATTAAATCCTCTATGCTTGAAAAGTTAATTTTTTTACAATCCATTTATCAGGAAAGAGACAAAATTGATTTTACAAAGCAGGTATCCCTTGAATTGTATACAACCCCAAATTTTAAGACCCATTCCTTTTTGAATTTAATGGAAAATCCTCTGGCTACAATAGTATTTCTGGATATTCCCAGTTTTGAGTTGAGAACAATTTGCAAGATTGTGCATCCGAAGGATAAAAATGTGGCAGAGTTTGAAATGGATATTGTAAAATACACCAATCTTGTGCATTCATATTTTCATGGAAAATTTACCCGCGCATTTCCTGCCCTTATTTTCTATGTAATTGAGGTATTTGACAATACACCGGGAGAAATGGAAGGAATGGGCAAAAGGATTACAATCCCATAATGTTTCTACTACTTATTTCTTTTACCTTTGAAAATTTTCTTAATGGTGATTATCTCATAAATCAAACGAGATTTGGAGACGGATATTTTTTATCCGCAGTAGATGGCGGACTTTTTGGATTCTATCCGGAGCAGGATAGTTTTATACACTTTGATAGAAATAAAGGTTTGCTGTCAAATAATGTAAAATTTGTAACAAGTAATGATACCGAAATTTTTATACTTACAAATCAAGGTATTACTGTTTTTAATCAGAACCTTAATTTTAAGAAAAATATCATATTTGACCCTTCAATCCTGCAAGATACCATTACTTACTCAATTTTCGACTACCTTGATACACTTGTCATTACAACAGCATCAGGCATCCTCGTATGGGATGTTCATTCAAACCCTATGAATGCAAAATTCTATTCGCCTGGATTTTCTGTATACTATGGGATTCGCTTTAACGGGAAATTTTATCTTGCCACAAACAAAGGTATTTATAGTGCAAATACTATTGGCGGTCATTATAATCAAATATCAGGGATAAATAGTTCAACATTCTCTCTTGTAATAAAGCAGGATACCCTGTTTGCCTGCGGAAGTTGGGGGGTAGGATATACTATTGGGAATAGTATTTATCTAAAAAATACAGGCATTGAAGGACGGACATCTTACAGATTAAGATACCTCAATGATACATTGTATGACTGCACAAATGGTGGTATATTTGAATTGAATAATTCAGTATGGAAAAAGATTGGACAGAATGATAAAATTCTGAATATCAAAGATGTATTTATTTCCCAAAATAAGATTTATGTATTAACTTACGGAAGGGGAATAGGTTTTCTCAAAGATAGTATCTGGAATTATATTCATCCCCCGGGCCCGGCAGACAATGAAATCAGTGATTTTGCGGAGGATTCAACAGGTGTAATTTGGATGGCACACGGTATGTCAAAATATAGACATTTTATGCTTACAAGTGATAGTGCAGGAATATGGAAGGTATACAACAGAGATAATGAATGGAATATTCAGGGCAGATTATGGCAGGTTGAAGCAGGAAGGAATAAGGAAATGTGGCTGGGAGTATGGCAGGATGATGGTGGTCTATATAGATGGAAGAATAGGGATAGTATACCGAAAAAGGTTCCGTTGAATACACCAAGAGACTGTGTAGCAGAAATGGAAACGGGTCCTGACGGAAATCTATATGTATCATTTCTTGATAATACCATCGTAAAGATTGAGGTAAAAGGAGACACTGTAATACCACACTATTATACAAATAAAGAATACTTCAAATGGGTAAGAACAATCACATTCAACGAGGAGGGCGATGCATATTGTGGATTTTCACCTTCATTAGATGA
>WFRC01000268.1 GCA_015486685.1 Caldifarciminota bacterium | reverse complement strand
GTTGTTTTTACAATTAACGGCTTACGATTTACGATTAACGAAATAAATCCGCATTCTCACTTCCGCATTCCGCATTAGTTTTGGCGGTTAGCGGTAGGCGGTTAGTGTGCTTGCTTCTAACTTATTTAACAAGGAGGTGTTTAATATGTTAATCTCTATTTTCATTCTACTCACTGCATTACCTATATCTGGGAATACAAATGTAAAAGAAGTTATTGCAGAGGGTATGGGGTCAATCATTTCGGGCGATATTGCGAAGGCAAAGGATGATGCTGTTGCAGATGCTTTAAGAAATGCCGTAGAAACAACAGTTGGTATGCTTATTTCTTCGGAAACTCTGGTGAAGAATTTTCAGACTGTTAATGACAGAATTTATTCACATTCAACAGGGTATATATCCTCTTACGATATAATTAGTGAATCACACGACAAATATACATATAAGGTTAAGGTTAAGGCTGTAGTGAAGATGGCAAACATAAAGGATGACCTTGCTGCAATAGGGCTCCTTCTCAGTAGAAAGGGTAAACCGCGGATGATGGTGCTTATTCAGGAAATAAATCTTGATAGAGAAAATTTTGGTGTAGACCTGAATGTTGCAGAAAATACCATTATGAATAAATTTATTTCCAGTGGTTTTACATTTGTTGATAAGAAGACTATTTCTGCGAAGATTTCAAGGGATAAAATGCTTGCAGCCGCGTCAGGAGATGCAGAAATGGCGAAGGCTATTGGTTCTGTTGGACATGCAGAAGTGATTATAGTGGGCAAGGCTGTTTCGCGGGTTGTAAAAGGCACATCAAATCTTTTAGGCGATATGAAGTCCTGTCAGGCAGATATTACATTAAGAGCAATAAATGTAGATAATGGAGAGATTATTGCTGTTGTTTCAAAGCACGCGGCTGTTGTCCATATAGATGAAACGGCAGGTGGTAATGCGGCAATAAAAAAGGCGGCAAATTTAGCAGCGGGCGAGTTAATGAACAAAATTCTAAACAGATGGTCATCTGAGGTAACCAATACGCAGAGGATTGAACTCACTGTTTATGGTTTTAAGTCTTTTGACGATATGTATCTTTTTAAGAGAGAATTACAGGGGTATATCAGAGGGATAAAGGATATTTCTTCGCATGGATTTCAGGGCGGAGTATCTTCAATGGAGGTAAATGTTGAAGGAAATGCCCAATTTTTGGCTGATGAGATATACAAGAAACAACTCCCTTCGTTTAAGATTAAAATTAAATCCCAGACTCCCAATGAAATTGTATTAAAGGTAACAAAGAAAGAAGGTGGAAAATGAAAATACTCGCATATATTTTTCCCTTAATATTTTTAGTAGGTGTAGAACAACCTTCTCAGCATCAAAAACCGTTATGTACAGTTTCCTATTTTTATGGAAGCGTGAACCTAAAAGAACCGCCGCAGAAATGGAATAAAGCCCAATTGGATGAGACAGTTAAAGAAGGTGAATGGTTAAAGACAGAGACAGAATCTCGATGTGAGTTAAGTATCATAGATGGAACCGTTATAAGGATTGATGAAAATACAAATCTTCAAATAGAAGGGCTTGATGTAGAAGGTGACCCTATTATAAAAGTAAAACTCAATGTTCCCATAGGTAGAATCTGGACAAATGTGAAGAAACTTTCTAAGGGTTCTAAATTTAAGGTGAAAAACCCTGTTGTTGTTGCAGGAGTTAGAGGGACTGTATATAGTATGGATGTATTGCCTGATAGTTCTGCAAGGATTAAGGTATATAAAGGTAAGGTAGCCGTTTCAAATGAACCCTTGAAGAAGAGAATGGAACAAAAGCAGGGTTTTGGGAAGGTTAAGCAGGTGCCAGGACCGCATCAGGTACAGGGACCACATAAGGTAACTCTTGAACAATGGTTTGTTATTGTAAAGGCACAGCAGGAAATGTGGGTAAGCAAAACAGGTAAATACAGTGTTAAGCCATTCAGCATAAAGAAGGATATTGAAAAGAATGAGTGGGTAAAATGGAACATAGAAAGAGATAAAAAACTTAAGAGGTAAATAATGTGAAGAAATATTTAATTTTTATTGTATTTCCCTTAATACTTGTCGCCCAACATCTTACCTGGTGGCAGTTGTATGAAAATGGAATAATGGCAAGAAATAGGCGAGAATGGTTCAAGGCGAAATATCTTTTTGAACAGGCAATTAAACTGAATCCACAGGAAGCAGGAAGGATTAAAATCGCAGACCGTCATATTCTGGATTATTATCCACATAGAGAACTTGGAATTGTTTACTATTACTTGAAGAGAAACAAACAATCTTTGAAGGAGTTAAAAATCTCCATAAGCCAGAATCCCACTGATAAAGCCAAAAAATATCTGCAATTTCTTGAAAAGGGAGGAACATATTTACCACCTAAACATTATTCTTACAAAACTCCTGAATACCAATATAATAAACCTCAAACTGCGAAACAAAGTGAGGCAACACAGGAAGTAGGGGAGAGGATGAAGATAGCTGTATTGCCTTTTCAAACAAAAGGCAATTTTCAGAATCTTGATATTGGTAATGTTATACTTGATAAAATGATTACCTCTTTTGTCAATCAGGGGAGATTTAATGTAATGGAAAGGGCGGAGATGAAGAAGATATTGAAGGAACAGCAACTGGAAATGTCAGGCGTTGTAGATGCTTCTACTGCTGCAAGAGTTGGTAAAGGTGCTGGACTGGATGCAATATTAATAGGAAGCGTTATTAATTCAGGAGGCAATGTAAGTGTTGATGCAAGGTTGATTGATACAGAAACGGCAAATATCATCACTTCAAAGGATGCATATACATATAAAACAGATGCTCAGAGCGTAAAAACATTGGCAGAAAATATAGCAAAACAAATTTCTGCGGATATTCCTTTGTTAAAAGGATTTGTTGTCCAAGTAGAGGATTCTCTGGTTTATATTGATATAGGTACAAATAAAGGTATAAAAAAGGGTATGAAATGTGATGTTTACAGGGAAGGAGGAGAAATAAAAAATCCTGTTACAGGTGAGGTATTAGGAACAAAAATAGATATGATTTGCACAATCATTGTGAAGGAGGTTCAGCCTAAAATGTCTATTTGTGTAATTGTCAAAGGGGGAGAGAAAAGTCCAAAATCCGGGGATAAAGTCATTACGAAATAGTGGGTAAAAAAGAAAATATATTTGTCGGAACATCGGGATGGTATTATCCCTGGAATGAAGGTAAGTCTCTTGATTGGTATGTAAATAAAACAGGGCTTAATGCCATTGAACTTAATGCGTCTTTTTATAGATTTCCATTCCCATCTTATATAAAAGGATGGGCAAGTAAGGGGAAAACATTAAAATGGTCTATAAAGGTAAATAGGCGCATTACCCATATCTATAAATTTAACGAAAAATCCTATCCAATTTTTGAAAAATTTATTTCCTTATTTGAACCGCTTGAGAAATATATTAAATTTTATCTATTCCAGATGCCTCCGAAATTTGGCATTAAGAATCGAAAAAACATAGAGAAATTTCATAAAGAGTTTAATCTTGGATATAAATTTGCACTTGAACCAAGAAATATTGAATGGTTTTCAAAAGATATTTTAGAATGGTTAAATTCATTAGGTGTTACATTTGTTTCTATAAATGCCCCTAAATTTCCTGAAAATTTATTTATTACAGGTAAATATATATATTTAAGGATGCATGGAAGGGGACAATGGTATAATTATAATTATTTGAAGGATGAGCTTTTAAGTATAAAAGGTGAGATAAAAAAAATAAATCCTCATTCTGCGTTTATATTTTTTAATAATAACCACAATATGTTAAAAAATGCCCAGACAATGTTGAGTATTATGAAAAATAAACGGGAAAGTCAGTCATAATTTGCAGAACGGTGATACGGGAAAAGATAGGTTAAGGTTAAGGAAAAATTAGTGAATGAGACAAAATAGCTGCCAGCTAAAGGATGGAGAATGAAGGATGAGGAAATCAGCGGGTAACTGAGGGTGACTCAAAACCCCTATTTTGTCATTGCGAGGAGCGAAGCGACGAAGAAGCCGAAGGCGTGAACGAATGTAATGAGTGAACAATCTCACAGGTAGGGTGGAAAAGTTTCCTCTTTATTTCCCTCCCTTGACGGGAGGGATTAAGGGAGGGTGAATCTGTTGTTTTTACGCTTAACGAATAACGATTTACGATTAACGATTTTTTACTTCTTACTTCCCAGTTCATCTGGGAGTCTGGAGTGCATTGACCGTGTCAATGCGTAGTTTTGGAGTGCAGAGGCTTGCCTCTGCGTAGTTAATCTGTTACTCCCGCATTATTTTCAACACGAGACACGGTCACGCATCACGGTCTTTATTATTTTATGGGAGGGTGTTTTCTGTCATCGGCTCTTGGCTACCTGCCATCGGCTGTCTTTTTGACTGACCCCAATTTATACTTTTCTGATTCACAATTCACAAGACTGACCCCGAAGACCGGGGTGAGAAAAATATTCAAATACACGTCGATATACTCCAAAGGAGCTCAACCTCAACTTGCTTGTAATGACAAAGGAAAAAACGAATTTTGTCCTACCCTGTATCTGGATTTTCCTACCTGTCCTTAAAAAAAACCTTGACGAATGGCAAAAAAAGGATTATATAAAAGAAAGTAGTTGCAAAATGAACAGTCGGGAACCATTGGCAGAAATATGCTTACCGCTAACCGCCAGCGAAGGTATAAGGTATGGGGACGAATGACTAAACACAAATTACGAATAACGAAGTTGTAGGAGGGGCTTCCCAGCCCCGATAATTACGGGGTTAAAAGTTGAGAGTGTAAAAAACGAAACCAACTGGATAAACGAAAAAAATAAACACGAATTATCGGAAATAAAAAAGGAGGATGGATGGTAAATCTTATCAGAGAAAGTGTTAAAAATATAAAACCCTATATCCCTGGGAAACCTATTGAAGAGGTAAAAAGGGAATTGGGTATTACAGGTGAAGTGGATAAACTTGCATCAAATGAAAATCCCTTGGGCCCTTCGCCTCTTGCTATGAAAGCAGTAAAGGATAGTATACAGGAGATGAATCTATATCCAGATGATGCAAATTTCTATTTGAAAAATAAACTTGCCGAGTATTTAAATGTTTCAACCGACGAATTGTTTATAGGTAATGGTTCTGTTGAGATTATCCACTATGCAACTCTTGCCTTCTTGAATTCTTCGGAAAGGGTTATTATGGCAAAACCTTCGTTTATTATGGGTAAGATTGAATCCCAGATAATGGATGGAGAAATTGTTGAGGTGCCCGTTAAAAATTACAAGACAGATGTTGAAGGCATAATTTCCAAAATCAATAGCAAGACCAAGATTATCTATATTGACAATCCGAATAATCCTCTGGGGTCAATGCTTACTGCCGAAGATGTTGAGAAAATAATGGAGAATGCAAATGAAGATATACTTGTAATCCTTGATGAGGCGTATTACGAATATATTGACAGAGAAGACTTCCCTGAATCTATAAAGTATATAAAGGATAATAGAAATGTGCTTGTATTGAGGACATTTTCCAAGATTTATGGGCTTGCAGGGATGAGGGTAGGATACGGGATTGCAAAAAAGGAGATTATAAACGCATTAAACAGGGTAAGGTTGCCTTTTAATATAGGAAGACTCTCACAGGTTGCTGCTCTTGCCGCACTTGATGATGATAAACATAGAGAACGATCAAAAAAGATGGTGGCAGAGGGTAAAAGATATTTATATGAAAAATTTGAGAATATGCACATACCATATATTAAATCTGAAACAAATTTTATTGCAATAGATATAAAGCGGGATACGGATAAAGTATTTACGAATTTGCAAAAGAAAGGTATTATTGTCAGACCCTTAAAGCCCTATGGTCTTCCTACATTTTTACGTGTTACAGTGGGGCTTTCCGAGCAAAATAAAAGATTTATTGATGCGCTTAAAGATTTAGGATGGAATTAAAAAAGGTTGGTGGGTTTTCATTAGGAACCCTTATCTCTCGTCTTCTTGGATTGGGAAGGGAGATTACACTTGCATTTTTCTTTGGTGCATCCTCTTCAATGGATGCGTTCAGGGTTGCATTCAATATACCGAATTTACTGAGGGATTTTCTGGGAGAAGGTGGATTAAACGCTGTTTTCCTTCCTGCATTTTCCAATATTGATAAAAGGAATGGGAGAAAAGATGCATTAAATTATCTCGGCGCATTCAGTTTTAATCTATTCTGGATTCTTATTGGGCTTGTTTCTCTCGGGATTATATTTTCACCCCAGATTGTAAATCTTGTTGCACACGGCTGGGTGAAAAATCTTCCAAAATTTTTGCTTACGGTCAAATTGACAAGGGTTATATTCCCGTTCCTATTGTTTATTTCATTTTCAGCCCTATTTATGTCCCTCCTTGATTATTCGGGGAATTTTTTTACAGCAGGAGTGGCGCCTGCATTCTTTAACCTTTCTGTAATTGCCATTTCCATTATTCTGGCAAAGAAAGTTGGTATCACAGCAGCGGCATTGGGAGTAGTAATAGGTGGTTTTTTGCAGATGGCGTTTCAATATCCATATCTGAAAAAACAGAGGTTTCATATTAGCTGGAAGGTTCGAATACACCCTGAAGTTTTACATTCATTCAAGTTAATGATTCCTGTATTTTTGGGATTTGCCGCTGTTAGAATTAATGTAACTGTGAATATGTTTATTGCCTCCTTTATGAAATCGGGCTCGGTTTCATATCTGGGATATGCCTTTCGGTTGATGCAACTTCCTCTGGGAATGTTTGGTGTTGCCATATCATCTGTCGCACTTCCCGAACTTTCCCGACTTCAGGCAACAGGCACTTCACTTGATGTCTCAATTAAAGAATCCTTAAAGACTGTTTGGTTTCTTACCATACCTGCGTCCTTCCTTTTATTCTCCGTAAATCTTCCCGTTGTTCAAATGTTGTTCCAGCATGGCCATTTTTCCTTAATGGATGCCGTAAATACCTCTCGTGCATTTTCATATTATATTATTGGAGTTCCCTTTCTTTCAGGTGCAAAGTTACTCCAGAGTATATATTATGCGAAGAAAGATGTAAAGACACCAATGATTGTCAGTTATATAGTAATGGGGATAAATATTGTATTTGCAGTTATATTGTCACGATTTATGTCGTTCAGGGGATTGGCATTTGCCACATCAATTTCTGCCATATTCCAGATGTTTATACTTGCATATCCTTACCGACGCTTATTTCTTTCAACAGGCAAATTTCTTTTTAAGATGGTATTATTTTCCGTAATAGGTATAATACCCGGATATTTTTTGAAAGGAAATTTTACGCCCATTCTTTTTTTTGTTATACAATCACTAATATTTCTCTTGATTTTCTTTACCTGTGTTGTTATATTTGCAAATAAGGATATTAAAAAATATGGAATACGAAAGAGAAATTATTAAAAGCATTGAAGCCATCCTTTTTTCTACATCTGAGCCCATTTCAACAGCAAGGTTCAGTAATGCTTTGTCTATAAAGGGGAAAGATGTAAAAAATATTATTGAGCTTCTCAATCAGGAATATATTGCCCAGGACCATGCCTTTAGGATAAAAGAG
>WFRC01000267.1 GCA_015486685.1 Caldifarciminota bacterium | reverse complement strand
GGCATTTAAATTAGTAATGGGTCGTGTAGGGTTATTGAAGATTGATTATGAAGTTGAACAGATGGAGAAGAGTGTATGCGAATTAGATACAAAGGTATATGGCAAAAAGGATGATAAGATTGAGATAAGAGAAGCCCTTATCTTGAATGGTGCCTATGCGAGTGGGATGGCAAAAAGCAGGGTTGTTCTGAAGGATAAGGCATATGGCAATGTGCTGGGTGAAATCCAGGGGAATGCTCCATATACAAGGGGACATACAGATTGTAACGAAGTGGTTTACGGAGAAGGTGCTGTGGCTGTTTCTACGCCTGCTATAAGCGTAAAAAACCCGCTTGCCAAAATTACACACGAGGCATCTATAGGCAGGATTGACAGGAAGGAATTGGAAACCCTGATGGCAAGGGGATTGGAAGAACAGGAGGCAGTGGATATTATTGTAAATGGTATGTTAAAATAATATTATGAGTTTAATAGTTTATAGTTTATAGTGTCGGCGTTTGACAAGTTGATAAGTCTATCCGAAATTGTTCTTGATAATCAAATAATATTGGTGTCGGTGTTTGACAAGTTGACAAGTCTATCCGAAATTGTTCTTGATAATCAAAGGATTATGAAATAGATTCTATAAATTAAAATTTTCAATAGATTACAAAGATTATCCTAATATATTTGCTAATGTAGTATATACCATAATTTCAGATACATAAATGATAAAAATAATTAATTGGAGTTGTCAACTTGTCAAACACCGACACCAATGGAGAGATATTAACTTACTTTTTCCATTATAAGCCCCAGTATAACAGAAAATACCACCATATAGAAAGTGAGTATTAGTGTATACAGCCAGCCGAAATAGTAGACCATCACAGGTAAAATTGGAATTTTAACCGCTCTGTTGTATAAAAATACTGCTATCAAGCCTTTTCTCATACCCATTTCTTTCAATTCTTTAAGCAAGGGATACCAGAGGTATATGGAACCTGTGGATATTATACCCGCAATTACGGATATCCACCACCCTTTAATACCCGATTCTTTACCAAGATACTTTATAACACTTTTAGGGCTTATAAATAGGTTTGTAAGAAAAATAAATACAAAGACTATTATAAGCGCATAGAATACCCTTAAAAATATATGCCAGAAATAATGAATAGAGATGTAAAATATGTGTTTATTGATAATAAATAAGATAATATAGGCAAAGATTGCTGCCAACAATAATATCAGATTAAAAACCTGCTTCTTTTTCATAGCACCTTCAAGGTTAATACAACTAAAATAGATATCATTATTGCAAAAATAAAGGAAAGGATATTTCTCATAATACCAAATCTTTTACCCAAAAAATAACACTCTGCCGGTAGAGAAATTATACCCACTGTTACCCAGGAGAGAACAAAAGCCGTTACTGCAACAAGACCTATACCTGCCTTTAATAGTTCACCCCCAATAATATAACTGGTGATAGGATTTCCTGTGGAAATACTCCCTAATAATGCACCCATAATACTATTAAGTATAGCATTTTTTGTGAAGAAGTTTATATACATTGATTTTGGAACAAGTGTGAAGAAGAGACTGATAAAAAGAATTATGGAAAGAAAAATAGGCACCATATCAAGAAATGAAAAAAGTGTCTTTTTCCCTGCTTGCAGCAATTTTTTCTTCGTAAGCATTCTCCTCCCCGGGTTTATGGTGGCTGTTTTTTTATTTATTTTCCAGTTTTCTCATCCGTTCATTTAATTCTGCAATAACCTCTCTCAGGTGTGAGACCTCCTTTTTCAGTCTGTCTACCTCTTCACTTCCACTTCCTTCCTGATGTGCTTCTAAATGTAGTTCTTCTGCGGGTGCGGCAATCTCAACAGGTCCTTTTGCAACCTGTTCGATAATGTCTCTAATCTTTCCGTAAGCACCTGCGATAGGTCTAACACCCAGTTGTGCAAACCATTCCTGTGCCCTTGGTCCCATTCCACCTGCAAACACCATATTTGCCCCTTTACTTGCTACATACTGTGGAATATCTCCTGGATTGTGTGATTGGGCACCGGGATTCGGTTCGACAAAAACATTTTTTACCTCATTTCCTTCAACTTCAACAAATGTGTAGAAAGGGCATCTTCCAAAATGATAACTCAAAACACCATCAAGCCCTTTTTCATCATCTGACGCAAATGCAAGTATCATAATACCTCCTTTGTTTAATAAACAGCCGTTGGCCGATGGCCGTTTGCCGTTAGCAAGAAACGAAATAATGCGGAATGCGG
>WFRC01000266.1 GCA_015486685.1 Caldifarciminota bacterium | reverse complement strand
GCCGTGGCAATCTCGCAGGTGGGGTGGAATTATTGCAAAGTGCAGAATGGAAATTGGAAACGAGAAAGAGTAAAGAATTGACAAACGGGTTCGTGTTGGTGATTCGTGCAAAACGAAAGAGAAAAGAACGTGAAGCGTGAGGCGTAAAGCGTGAGGAGATAGAAGATATTGGATGTTAGATGTTGGATAAAATAAGCGTTTTTATTACGATTAACGAATTACGATTTACGCTTAACGAAATATTTCCGCATTCTCATTTCCGCATTCCGCATTATTGGAGGATTGCCTATCCTATGAAATTGCCACGGTCGTTTCACTTCCTCGCAATGACAATGGAGAAAAAATGGTCGTTCACGCCTTATATTGCTAATTTTTTTGTTGTTTTTGCTGTTCTAAATAGTATTTAATGAGTTTAATTACAGCAGGGGCAGCGTGGGATGAGCCGTGCCCAGCGTTCTCAAATACTGCAAAGGCAACAATTTTCGGGCTATCAACGGGGGCAAATCCTACAAATAGAGAATGGTCTTTACCTGATGGGTTCTGAGCAGTGCCGGTTTTTCCTCCAATGTCAATACCGGGGATATTGGAAAAGTGGGCAGTCCCTGCACTGTCTTGCACTACTCCTCTCATTGCCTCTTTCAATACTGCAATTGTATTTTTTGAGATTGGTAGGCGTATTTCTCTACCCACCCCCTTTTTGATAACCTCTCCTTTATTATTTACAATCTTTTTTAATATATGGGGGCTAAATGTCTTTCCATTGTTTGCAATGCCAGAAAAGAGTGTAACAACCTGTATGGGGGTAAGGAGGATTTCACCCTGACCAATTCCAAGATTTGCTATCGAACCTTTACTCCATCCGTATTTTCCGTATTTTTTATTCAACCAATTACTATCGGGAATAAATCCCTTTGATTCACCATCAAGGTCTATTCCTGTGGGTTGCCCGAGCCCCAGAGATTTTGCGCCCTGATATAATTTGTTAATTCCTATTTTCATAGATAATTGATAAAAGTAGATATCACAGGATTGCACAATTGCATTAACAAGGTTTAAACTCCCATGTGCCTTCCAGCACTTAAATACCCTGTTGCCAATAAGTAATTTACCTGCACAGGCAGCAAATCTTGAATATCTGTCCACAATCTTATTTTCTAATCCAATGCCTGCTGTTACAATTTTATATATCGAACCGGGTGCATAAGTACCTTTTATAACTCTGTCAAATAGTGGAAAGAGTGTATCATTCTGTAATTCCGTCCACAATTTTTGATTTATTCCGCCCACCAACTGATTTGGGTCAAATCCAGGTAGAGAAATATATGCGAGGATTTCTCCTGTTGTTGGGTCCATAGCAACAATAGCGCCCTTTTTATAGGTTTTAAGAAGTGAATCGGCATAAATTTGCAAAGGTAATGATACAGTTAAATATACATCCTTGCCCTTTTCCGGAGGAATAGCGGGTTTATCTTTATAGATTCCAACTTCATATCCCTTTGCATTTACCTCTATATATTCAACCCCCTTTGTTCCTCTTAAATAATCTTCGTAATATTTTTCTACCCCCATCTTTCCAATCTCATCTCCCATTTGGTAACCTTTAACCTTTAATAATTTCAGATTTTTTTCCTTTACTTCACCTGTATAGCCAATAAGGTGTGAGAATAATTTACCGTAAGGATAGTGCCTTATTGGATATTCCATAATCCTTACATTCGGTAATTCATCGGTAATCTCGGAAAGTTGAGATAATTCCTGAAAATTTAATCTTCTTTTTGATATAGTGCGTGCTCCTACCATATTTTTTCTCAGTTCTGATGGTGGTATGTTTAATGTTTTTGCGATGATTTGTCTTTCTTTTGGCAGGAGAAAAGACCTTGTAAAGAGTGCTGAAAATCCTAAAACAACATTTGCAATGACATTTCCGTCTCTATCAAAAATTCTGCCTCGTGGTGCAGGTTTTACAATAATTTTAATCTTGTTTTCCATAGATAGTTTATAAAAATATGAATGTTTTATCACCTGAAGATAAAATAGAATTCCAATCAAGATAACCAATAAAGATACCAGTAATACCTTAAATCGCATCCTTCCCTTTTTTTATAAATATTACAATAATAATCCCAATCAAGGTAGTATATATAGATTTTACCAGGACTACACTGAAGATGGATTTTATTACAAAAAATATTCCACCACCTGAGAAAAGGAGCAGGATTAGATGAACGAAGAATGTAATTAAAAACAGAAGTAAGATTGAACCTGTTTTATATCTATAGAATTTATTCTGATTGGTTTCAAGAAAATAACCCACACTGGTATAAAGTAGTGTTCTCAATCCCAGAGTTGAAGGTGTATAGAGGTCAAGGAAAAATCCGCCTAAGAAACCATATATAATCCCTTTCCATTTTCCCTGGTAAAGGGCAGTAAAATATAGAAATAAAAGAAAGAAATCAGGATTTACTGATAAAAAAGAGGTAAATTTTCTAAGAGAAATATCCGCATATAGACTTAATAGAAATATTATGGCAGTAATAAATATCTTCATCCTACTTCCTTATAATAAATAGTTCTTCTATTGAAGATATATGCTCAAATGGCATTGCTGTTACCTGTTTTAACAAAAGGTGCTCTTTTTTTTGAATGCCTATCACATAGCCAACGCGAATACCTTTAGGATAGATTGAGCCATAGCCTGATGTAATTAAGGTATCACCTTTCTCAATTTTTGCATCAATTGGAATCCCATTCAAAACAAGGTAATTGTCGCCATTCCATTCAAGGATGCCAAACACCCTTGTCCTTTCGTCTATAACGCTTATTCTTGAATTCAGGTCAAACAGTGTTTGGATTATAGATGTATTCACATCTACATTCGTTACCTTTCCAATAAGTCCATTATATCCGACAACAGGCATATCTTTTATTACGCCTTTAGTATTACCAGCCGATGAAATTATCCTGAAATTTATCTCTTCGGGCACCCTCCCAATAACCTCGGCCGGTATAATCCCGAATTTATGCCTTTTTTGAAAATTCAATGCTTCTCTCAATCTCTTGTTTTCTTCTACTGCTTCTTTATATTTCTGGAGGGTTATAGACATAGAAATCAATCTTTTTTTGAAGATGTCAATCTTTCTATTCTGCCTTTTTATACTGGATATATAGATGCTGGACTTTTGTGCAGGGTATAACACGAAACTTAAAATATTTCTTGCAAGGAGAATCTTTGTGTTTCCTTTGAGAATAAAAAATATAATTGATAATATAATAAGCCCTATATATACCCATTTTTTAAGGGGGGATTTCATAGTCAGCCTATAGTACTTACAAGATTACTGTATGTTGAGAAATTCTCAAGCACAATCCCTGTTCCCCTTACAACACATTCAATAGGGTTATCTGCAACCCTGACAAGAAGGTTTGTTTCTTCCGAAAGCATAGAAGAAAGTCCCCTTAAAAGAGAACCGCCGCCTGTCATTACAATCCCTCTATCCACTATATCTGATGCAAGTTCAGGTGGAGTTTTTTCTAATGCTTGCCTCACCGCTGTTATAATAGATATTATGGGTTCTTTTAATGCATCTCTCATCTCGCTGGACCCAATCTTAATGGTTTTTGGGATGCCTTCAACGAGGTCAATTCCTCTAACTTCCATTTTTTCTTCGGCATCCAGCGGGAAAGCAGACCCTATTTTTATCTTAATGTCTTCACCAGTAGATTCTCCTATCATCAAATTGTATTTCTTTTTTATATAATTTACAATCGCATCGTCCATCTCATCCCCTCCGACACGGATGGATATATTGGATACAATTCCCGAAAGGGCTATTACGCCAATCTCTGTTGTCCCTCCTCCTACATCTACAACCATATTCCCCGTAGGACTTTTTACTGGTAGACCAACACCAACGGCGGCAGCAATAGGCTCAGGCATAAGATAGACTTCTCTTGCTCCTGCATGTTCCACTGAGTCCCTTACGGCTCTCTTTTCAACAGCAGTTATACCTGATGGAACAGCCACAATAACCCTGGGTCTTAAAAAGACACTTTTTTTGTGAATCATTTCTATAAATCCCCTCAGCATAGTTTCAACCATCTCAAAATCTGCAATAACTCCGTCTTTCATTGGCCTTACTGCCTTTATTTCATCGGGTGTTCGCCCTAACATCTCTTTCGCTTCCTTGCCCACGGCAATTGGGTGATGAGTTCTCTTATCCATTGCGACAACAGAAGGTTGATTAAGAACTATATCTCTATTAGGAATATAAATAAGTGTATTGGCTGTTCCTAAGTCTATTGCCATATCAGAAGAGACAAATCCACCAAAGATTTTGCTAAATATATTCATTCTACCTCCAGATTTTTTGATTTATAATTGTATTTTGTCATTTAAGATGAATTACCTTCTTTGTAAGTATTCTGTCCTTCCCTTCCAATTTTACAAAGTATATACCTGAGGGTAAATCTTCAGCATTATAGGAAAAGGATTTTGATTTCTGTTTGAGAATGCATTTATATTTCACCCTTCCTGTTATATCAAATAATCTAAATGTTATATTATCAAAATCATAATTAATCTTCAATGTTCTGGTAAAAAATACAGGGATTTTTGTGAATCCCTTTTGGCTATTCCAATGTTCACTGATACCCTCCTGCTGAAATTTCAATATTTTTAAGCCTGCTGTTCCACAGGCAGTATATATATTATTGTTATATACAAATGTTTTTTCCACGTCATTAATACTATAAGAACATATTCCCACAGGATTTGATGGATTTTTTATATTTATTGCTTGTACTCCACCCGAACCATCAGCAATATACGCTATAGTATCATCTACAAATACACCGTAAGAAACACCTGGGGTATCAAGAGTATCTGCCAGAACAGGAGTTGCTGGATTTGAAACATCTAAAATAGTTAAACCATTTACATCGCAGGCTGCATAACAATAATTAGATAAGACAAAAATACCTTGAGCGTAACCGTTTGTAATATAATATCCATCTTCAGATGGGGAGGTAGGGTTTGAGACATTTACAATTCTTACGCCATCTCCATAATCGGCAATATATGCATAATTTTCTGAAACATAAACACCCTTTGCGCTGCTATTTGTGTTAAAACTTCCTTTCAATGACGGACTGGCAGGATTTGTTATATCAAGAATAATTAAGCCATCTGCACCACCTGCAATATAACATAAATTATTAACAACAAAAACACCAAATGCATTATCATTTGTATCATACCCTCCAATCTCTGAAGGGCTTGCAGGGTTCTTTACATTTATTATTCTTACACCATCGTTTTCATCTGCAACATAGGCAAGCGTATCCTGAACAAATACATCTCTTGCCCATCCCTGTGTATTATAACTTCCTAAAAATACCGGATTGGTGGGGTTAGAAATATTTATTATGATTAAACCATCATTTCTGTCTGCAATATATGCAACAGTATCCTTTACGAATACACTATAAGCATAATCCTGTGTATCATATCCTCCTAATTCAATCAAAGTGTCTTCTTTTGAAGAAAAATTAAAGATTGAATATAGTATTAAAACCAGAAACATATATATTCTTTGCCTCCTGGAATATTTATATGCCGGAGGAGGGAGTTGAACCCACATGTCCTTTGGGGACAACGGATTTTGAGTCCGCCGCGTCTGCCATTTCGCCACTCCGGCAAATGGAGTAGAGCGGATTTGAACCGCTGACCTGTGCGTTGCGAACGCACCGCTCTACCAACTGAGCTACTACCCCTTGAATAATATTACCCAAAAAAAATATAAAGTCAAGTTTTTTTTGTGTATATTGGAAGACTATCTCCAAAAAATTTTGGGAAAGTGAAAAGAAAAGTATTGTATCTGGGCCCAAAATCCGAAAAGGGTTTATTTTGTATGTAACCCGTAGATGATAGTAAAAGTAAGAAAGAAAAAACTTGAAAAAATGCATTTATATTTTTATATTCTCACTATGTATGATGCAATAGTTATTGGTGGTGGACCATCCGGAAGCACAATTTCTAGGAAATTAGCGGAGGCAGGTTATGATATTCTTCTTCTGGAAAAAGAAGTGATGCCGCGATACAAGGTGTGTGCCGGTGGTGTGCCCTCTATTATTGAAGATATGCTTACTGTGGATTTATCTCCTATTAAAGAGAAAGAGATAAAGACTATAATTTTAAGAAAAGGGAAAAAGGAATCGAAGATTACATTTGATGCCCCTGTTTTGTTTACTGTGAGAAGGGATTTTTTTGACAGCTACTTATTAGATCTTGCTTTCCGACAGGGGGTTGAAGTAAAGTATGAAAAGGCAATTAAAATTACAGGGAGGATTGTTATAACAGATAAGTCGTCCTATGAAGGGAAAGTAATTATTGGTGCTGATGGCGCTGCCAGTATTGTAAGGAAGAATGTATTTACCCCGGAAAGATGGTTAAAAAGTGTTGAGGCAGAGATTGACGGCGATTGGGATAATACAGTTTTCATTGATGTTTTTAGCCATTTTGGATATAGATGGATAATGCCTAAAAGAGGGAGGATTTCAGCGGGTGCTGGTGGATTATCCAGATATGTTAAAAATCTTGAAGATATGCTTTATGCTTTATTAAATGAGATGCATATTAAAGGTCTTCCATCAATATATCACTATGGTTATCCTATCTGGTTTTCACCGAAATCATTAGTAAGGGATAATATCATACTCGTTGGAGATGCAGGTGGGCTTGCAAATCCTTTTAGTGGCGCAGGTATCTTTACAGGCATTTTTTCTGCTTTAATAGGTGCTTATTCAGTAGATAATTTTCTTAAAAGCAGTGCTCCTCTTGAACAATATGACTATTTGTTAAAAGCATTTATTTATCCAGAATTAAAGGCGGCATTCAGACTTGCAATCCCATTTTATCTCCTTCCCGTATCTTTTACCCCGTTTTCCTGGATAAAAAACACTGCAAAATATTGGGGCAAATATTCAGGGTATATTACCATCAGGAAGAAATTGTGGAGGGGTATATGAAGAGGGTGCTTCTAACAACCCTTAAAATTGCAATTGCCGCCGGGCTTCTTTATCTTATATTTTTGAAAGTGCCTTTTGGAAGGGTGTGGGATGTAATGAGACATATTCGGAGATTAAACCTCTTGTATGCATTTTTACTTTCCCTATCTGTATATGCCCTATTTGTATGGAGATGGTATATACTATTAAATGCCCAGGGGATAAAAATCTCATATTTCCGCGCTTTTCTTTTTGTTGCCTGCTCATTCTTTCTCAATAATGTTCTTCCTGCATCTGTAGGTATGGATGTTGTGCGTTCTGCCTATGCAGGTGGGAAAAGACATTTTTCAGAGGCATTTGCTACTACTATTACAGACAGAATTGCTGGTCTGACAGGGCTTTTGACACTTGGGGTATTACCCATTTTTACATTTCAGCGAAAGATAATGCTTTTACCTGCAATATATCTTGGAGGGCTCTTAATTATATTTGTATTTGTAATACTTATGTTTAACTTAAATTTACCAAAATTGAAAAGATGGATTCTATCCGTTAAATTTTTTGGGATTGGTAAATTTATTCAAAAATTATATAATGCGTTAATGCTTTACAAAGGCAAAAAGAAAATCCTTCTATATACATTTTTAATATCGCTTTTACTCCAATTTACACTCATCTATGAAAATTATGTTTTAACAATAGGAATGGGCTTTCATATTCCTCTAATATATTTCTTTCTTTATATTCCTCTAACGGGAACAGTAAGTATGATACCTATTTCTATAAATGGATTGGGGTTAAGGGAAGCTGCCTACATTTTTCTATTTTCATCGGCAGGTTTGGCGAAATCAGGAGCGCTCTCACTCTCCTTAATGTTTTTTGGAATAGGTGTATTTACCAGTTTAATAGGTGGGCCTATGCTCCCATTTGTAAAATCTATTGAATCCAGAAGAATAGAGCAATGATTTTTTATCTTTTGCTGTTTCCCTTTGAAGTAGATACTATTTATAACAGTAATACATTTAAGACGAGGCATTTTCCTATCATAGTAGAGAGCGAACTAATATATACCTATAACGATACATTATTCAGAAACAAAGATTATCAAATAGGTTACGATACAGGCATAATAAAATTTAGTAAACCCCATAAATTGGTTTTTGTCTATTATAAGTATCTGCCTATTCATATTCCACTTACATATCAAGATTGGGTAATAAAGAAAAAGAAACCTGTCTTTTACATAACAAAAGATAAAAAGCCATCAAAATCTCCTTTATCTTTAACAGGAACAAAGAGTTTTTTTATTGATGCTGATACAAGGGGGATCTCATTTGACCAGGCGACCAATATCAGGATTTCGGGGAAGGTGCAGGGATTAAACATTTCAGGTGTCCTTTCCGACGAAAATTTGCCTGAAACAGGGGTATCCTTGAGGGAGATAAATAGGGTTTATATAGATGCAGAGGGGAAAAACACCTCTATCAGAATGGGTGATATTGATATTCCCTATCTTAACAGGAAAAAAGAGGTAATCGGAGGGTATATTTCTGCACATAATTTTACAACGGGTTTTGGCTTAAATAAAGGGATATTTATTAGAAATGAATTTTATGGACAGTCAGATGTCCAGGGCCCTTATATCTTAAATGGGAAGAATGGGGAGAGGGTGAATGTTATTGAAGGTTCCGAGAAGGTGTATCTCAATGGAAATTTGATGAAAAAGGGTCGGGAAGAAGATTATATTATAGACTATGACAATGGAGAGATTTCTTTTACACCAAAACACCCTATAAGCCATAGTGACAAAATAACCGTTGAATTTGAATATCTTATTGGACAATGGAGGAGGTATACATTTTTTGGTGGGGTGAAGAAAAATAACAATGGTATTTCCTTGATACAGGAAGAAGATGTATATGATGACAGTCTTATTAAAAATATTGTCCGAACAACAGATTCTCTCTATGTATGGGTTGATAATGGTAAATATGTCGGATATAACAAGGGGTATTATGTAAAATTTGATTCTATTTATATTTATAAAGGGTATCATCGGGGAGATTATGATGTGGATTTCAGGTATGAAGGTGAAGGGAAGGGGGATTATATTTATGATTATTCCCTTGGTGGATTCAGGTATGTTGGAATAGGTAATGGGGCATATACGGCGAGAAGAAAATTTATACTACCTTCACGCAAAAGGGGTGTACAACTAACGATAGATAAAGGCTATTCTTTTTTTCATATCATTGCATTGGGCAGGGTAAATTCTACGCAGAGGTATATTGTGCCGATGAGGCAGAATGGAGGTTTTTTTCATATATTGCCGGAATTCAGGCTCGGGAGAATTTTTACATTATCAACAAATGTATATTCTAAGTATGATAATTATCAACCATTTGGAGATGAATGCGGCAATGAACTACTGTCGAATTATGAGTTTTTTGGCGTTCCCGATAAGGTATTAGAAGGCAAGGCTACATTGAATTATAAAATACTTCAGGTAAATTTTGAGAAGGGTAATCTATGGTCCGGAGATACGGCACTTGATAGGGTCGCTTCAAAAATTACATTGTTGCCCTTATCTGTTTCATATCAATGGGTAAACGGGACATTTAATCGTGAGACAGGGAATATTGTAATGGGAAGCGATAAAAATAATATATATGGGGAATATTATGCCCTTAACAAGATAGGGAAAAGAAAAGGGGGGATTCATCTCGGAAATAGATTTGGCAGTTTAAATATTTTTTCAGGATGGGAGTTTGGGAATGGAAGGGATACTGCGACAATTCAAGGGGGGAATATAGGATGGAAGATGAAATCGGGATATCTTGATTTTACATATAGGGGGAGAAAACCTCTGAAGACAGGCAAAAATGAGACTGTTTTGGCATTTTCCAACGGTATAAGTTTTTCAGGAAAGCACCTTTCTCTCCATATAAATACAGATGTGTCAAGGAAATTTTCCGCCCTCTGGGAAGAGGTATATCAGGAGGTTTCTTCGGGTGAAGGGGATTATTCTTATGACAGCCTTACCCAAAATTATTATCCCGACCCTTATGGTAATTATATCAGGATGGTTTATCAAACAGATAAGAAGGCGTCTTTTTATGGGCTTTATTCCTATGCATCCGTAGAAACCAGAGGATATCCTCTTATATTAGGGGTAAATGGAATGTTGAATAGACGCGGCAGTCTTTACACAAAAGAAGAGGTGAATGGAAAGATGGAATACCCTGTAAGAACGCCAAAATCTGTATTTCTTGACCTGAATTTACGGAAGATTGACGATAAAATGGGATATAGTGATTATAAAAGAAACCTAAGATTGGGTGTTAAATGGAAGAAAAATCCTGCCCGCGATTTTGGGGCATTATTAAAGAATCAGAGGAGTTATGAATGGAAAGGGATATTCTGGGGGCTAAGGAATTCAGGGATGATAAATGGAGGGATGGATGGCGAATTTTTAAGGAATATTAAGAAAGTCATTATATACAATTTCCATATTAAGCCCTATATAAGGCTAATGTTTAATCAAAATTTAATCTCACATATCAATATTGAGATTACATATAATCGCTATGGTACAGGAACGCCTGAGACAGAAACAAGATATTTATATCCTGAGGGGATAACATATACAACATATCCCTCAATGGATTTTGATATCAATAATAAGGCGGCATTACATATTACAGGTTATTACAGGATTATTCCCCGGAGGGAGTCCCAATATAGTGCGAGGATGGAGATTGAATCAAAATTTTAAGTATGTTCAAAAACCTATTACCTATATAGGTAAAGAAAGGAACATAGCAAAAAAGGACACTTCTGAAAAGATGCGGATAGCACTCTGTTTTCCGGAAGTTTATACATTAGGGATGTCAAACCTGGGATATAAGATACTCTACCATCTATTTAACAGAGAACAGGATGTATATGCAGAAAGGTGTTTTTCCCCGCAGTCGGATATGGAAAGGATTTTGGTTGAGACACAACAACCTTTATTTACGCTGGAAACCAGAACACCATTGAGAAAATTTGACATATTTGCCGTCTCCCTTGATTATGAACTTAATATCACAAATATGTTAAATGCCCTTTCTATTTCGCATATTCCCATTTTGTCGTCCCAAAGGACAGAGGATGACCCTATTGTAATAGTTGGGGGGACAATCGCCTATAATCCTTTGCCAATACAGAGATTTGTGGATATTTTTGCAATAGGGGATGGTGAATGTCTTGTGAAGGACATAGTTGATATAATGAGAGAAAAGAAGAAGAAAAAACTCAATAAAAAAGAGGTATTGGAAGCGTTTAACGAAAGAGAGGGATTTTATGTGCCTGCCGTATCCGAAGGAAAGATTGTAAATCGGCAGATAACAGATAAACTTACGAGAGATGATTTTCCTATAAATCAGATAGTTCCTTACACAGAAATTATTCATAACCGATATGTAATTGAAGTTTCAAGAGGCTGCACACGAGGATGTAGATTTTGCCAATCAGGATATATATATAGGCCTACAAGGCAGAGAAGCCTGGAAGATATTCTTTATATTGTCAATAAAGGAATAAAGAATACAGGATGGGAGGAAGTCAGTCTCCTTTCATTTTCAGCAGGAGACCACTCGGAATTTCACGAAATGGTTTACGCATTAAGAAAAATGCTGCCCGATGTAGGTATCTCATTGCCATCATTAAGGGCGGATGTCTTTACGGAGGATGTGGCAAAATTTCTATCTTCTGGGTCATCAGGAGTTACTATTGCCGCAGAGGCAGGGACAGACAGACTTAGGAGGATTATAAATAAGGATATAAAGGAGGATGATATCTTCCGCACAGCAGAGGTGGCGAGAAAATATGGATGGAGGCATATAAAGGTATATTTTATGATAGGATTACCGGGTGAGAATGAAGATGATATTCAGGGTATTGTAGAGATTTCAAAGAAACTTACAGGCATAATAAAAGATAATGTAACAATCAAAATCTCACCATTTGTCCCGAGACCTCATACGCCATTTCAGTGGGAGAGGCAGTATTTACTTGAGGAAATCAGGGAGAAAGAAGATTTTCTATCCCGTGAACTGAAAGGTATTAAGAAAATAAAATTCAAGGTGAGGTCTCCTTATATATCAATGGTGGAAGGGCTTATTGCACGAGGAGATGAACGTGTCGGTGATATTATTCAATATGTATTTAAAAATGGTGCAAAACTTGAAGGATGGCAGGAGTTTTTTAATTTTAAGAGATATCAATCTGCACTAAATAAGATGGGATATAATTGGGAGGAATTTCTCGGTGAAAGAGATGCAGATGAAAAATTGCCCTGGGATATTGTTGATATTGGCATAGAAAGGGGTTTTCTTGCAAAAGAAAGGAAAAGGGCAAAGAAAGGTGAGATACTGAAGGATTGCAGACTTACATCCTGCACCTTTTGTGGAATGTGTCCCGGTAATATTGCGGGAGAACTAAAAAAAAGAAAGCAAATTTCTTTTACCCCGATATCTATTGAGAAAAAGGAACAGGGGATAAAAAGGTTTAGAATATACTTTTCAAAGATGGGGGAAATGAAGTTTTTATCTCATCTGGATATAATGAGGCTGTTTTTGACATCGGGTAGAATCGCAGGGATTAAATTTGCATATAAGGGAAAATACAGGCGAAGGCCTAAAATATCTTTTGGTCCTGCACTTTCCGTAGGTATAGAGGGAGAAAATGAAATTTTTGATGTATATACATATAAAATGGTTGCGAAGGAGGTGTGGAATGATGCACTGCCAGACGGTATTTTTATCAAAAAAACGAAAGAAATTCCCTTGAATTACCCGAATATCACCAGAGGCGATATTGTTCTTGTGTATGAATTTTTGACAGCATCTAATTTTGGAAAGAAGAGAGAAAAAAATTCTTTTGATGAAAAGAAATTACTTGATATAGGGAAAAGCGTTTTGTATATTAAAAGAGAAAAAAAAATAATTGAAGTTGGAATCTTAGGAAAAAGGGTTTCTCTTATACATAAAATATCTGATGAGTTAAATATCAAAGATTATAAGAGAAAAGGTATATATAAAATGCGAAACGGCAGTATGGAGGAAATATAATGAAAGAAATTATTTTATCTGCAACCAAAAGGGAAGTTAAGGTTGCGGTGATTGAGGATGGGATGCTCGTTGAATTTTACATAGAGAGAGAGGATATACAGAGCAACATAGGAGATATTTATTTTGGTAAGGTTGAATCTATCAGACAGAATCTCAGGGCGGCATTTGTTGACATAGGCGTAGGGAAGGCTGCATTTTTACCTCTTGCAGATGCTTCTTACGAAATATTTGAAGGGGAGAGTAAAAGATTACATAGAAGGAAAATTAATCCTCATGATAATGTAATAGTGCAGGTAGTAAAAGAATCTTATGGCACAAAGGGTGCAAGAATAACAACATTTATCACTATACCCGGAAGATATGTAGTCCTGATGCCTACCACTAACCACCTTGGTGTATCAAGAAAGATTGCCGATAGAAAGGAAAGAAGAAGATTATTGAAGATTGGGAAGGCATACAAACCTAAAAAAATGGGGATAATTTTGAGAACTGAGGCAGAAGGAAAGGATGCCGATGCAATAAGTGAAGATATAAAAGACCTTTCATCTGTGTGGAGAGGTGTAACAAAAAAATTAAAGGATATTACACCTCCTGCATTAATACATAAAGAGTATGACTTGATATTAAAGGTCACAAGGGACCATTTTACAGGTAAAGATTCAGTGCTTTATGTAGACAGTAAAGAAGGTTATGACAAGATTATAAAGTATCTTCGGGGCGTTTTGTCTGAAGATGTTAGACGGGTAAAACTTTATTCGTCAGATGTTCCTATTTTTGAGAAAATGGGGATTGAAAAAGAGATATCTAAAATTTATAGAAGGAATGTCTGGTTGAAAAATGGTGGATATATTGTAATTGATAGAACAGAGGCTTTCTGGGTAATAGATGTGAATAGCGGAAAATTTAACAAAATAAAAGAACAGGAAGATATGATATATGAGTTAAATCTTGAGGCATCAAAGGAAATAGCAAGACAACTGAGATTAAGGGATATAGGTGGGATTGTTGTGATAGATTTTATAGATATGAAAAAAGAAGCACATAAAGATGCCTTATTGAATAACTTTAGAAGTATTCTTAAAAAGGATAGGGCAAAAGTTTCAATTGAAGATATTACAAAGTTGGGACTTGTAGAACTTACAAGGACACGTGTGAGGAGCAATGTTTCAAGTATTTTTATTGAAAATTGCCCTTATTGTAATGGAAAGGGATTTATTCTCTCTAAACCTTATCTGCTCTCTCGTGTTGAATCGTGGTTTAAGAGACGGGCAAAATATCTAAAAGGTAGTGAAATTACATTATATGGACATCCGGATATCATAAATTATGTTGAGAAAGAGGGTAAAGAACTGCTTGAATTTTACGCCTCCCATTACAAGATGAATATTCATCTTATACCTGATACACATCTACATCTTGAAGATATAAATATTTACAGGATTGAAAAGAACAGGGAGATTATAGAAGAGTTATGAATGATAAAAAAAATGCGATATTCTGGGATTTTGTAGTTCTTTTAAGGCCTACTTTGCTTATACCTGTCTGGACATTTTTTCTCCTGGGAAATTTTTGGGCTCAGGGGGGATTTGCAGCAGGGAAGATATTTAATGTCAAATTTTCCTTCCAATTTATCCTATCCATACTTGCATTTTCTTTGATGATGGGTGGTGTATATATATTAAATCAAATTATTGACAGGGCTTCTGATAAGAAAAATAAAAAATTATTCCTTATTTCCGAAAACTACATAGGGTTGAAAAGTGCATATATTGAAATGGGGATTTTGTGGCTTATTTCTATGTTGCTGATTATCCCATTTTCTCCACTATATAAGATATTATTTTTCATTTCATTCCTAATGGGTATTTTTTATTCTTTACCACCTGTGCAGTTGAAGGCTAAACCATTCCTTGATTTAATTGCAAATGCCGGTGGGTATGGGATTTTAAACTTTTCAATTGGGTGGCTTACTCAAAAGACTGCATCACCTGGACTCTGGTATCACACCATACCGTATTTTCTTGCAGTGGGTGCTGTTTTTATAAATACAACTATTCCTGATATACCAGGGGATAAAGCCTCCGGTGAAATCACAACAGGTGTCTTTCTCGGAGAAAAAGGGGCATTACTATTATCTGTAATATTTATTATTGGGAGTATCGTATCATCCTATTTAGTCAGGGATTGGATTTGTCTTTCGGCATCCTTGCTTTCCTTTCCGTTCTTTCTAAATGCCTATTTGCATTCATCAATGAAATCTGTGCTTTATTCTATCAGGATTCCTGCTCCTATGCTTGTGCTTATTATTTCTATTATATATCCGTTATTTCTTCTGTTCCTTCTCTGTATATTTTTAGGCTTAAAGGTCTATTATAAAAAGAGATTTAATTTTAACTACCCGGGGGTGTTAAGTGGTTATAATCCTTGAAGTATTTCTAATAGTCAGCCCGAAGATGGATTCTTTAATACAGCAAGGGCTTGGGTATGCATATGTTGAAAATTACCCGGAGGCTGAGAGTTTATTTAACCTTGTTGTAAAGATGGATACATTAAATCCCGCAGGCTATTTTTTCCTTTCCGGTTTGTATAACCTGTATTCTGTAGATATGGGTACAGATAAAAATTTTGAGGCATTCAAGAATGTTATAGATAAGGCAGTCAAATATGGCAATATCTATATACAATTACATCCTGATGACGGATGGGGATATTTTTTCGTGGGAGGTGCATTAACATATATGACATTCTATTATGGGCTTAAAGGAAAATATTGGAGCGCTCTGGTGTATGGTGTTAAAGCCTTAAAATGGGTGCAAAAGGCTGCAAAGATAGATTCTACAATCTATGATGCATATCTTGGGCTTGGAGGATATGACTATTTTAAGGGACAGTTCCCATTCTGGAGGTCTGAAAAAGAAAAAGGTATAAAAAAGATAGAAACTGCAATAGAAAAAGGGAGGTATAGTAAAATCGCTGCTGCCGATGGATTAGGACAACTTTTGATGAGAGAAAAAAGATATAAAGAGGCGGAAAGAGTTCTTGAACAAATAGTAGCATTATATCCCTCATCAAGAACACTAAAACATCCTTTAATAGAGACATATATTGCATTAGGAAAATGGGATAAAGCAGAAAATCAGGCTTTGGACCTTTTGAAATTGAGCGAAAGGCAACCCACATCGAATTATGTTAGACTTCAAGCAATAGATTATCTTGGCGCCATATATTATCATAAAAAAGAGTATAAAAGGGGAGAAAAATATCTAAGTAAGGCGTTTACAATTAAGAGAGAGAAAAAATTATCAAAAAAGGAAAAAGAGGTATTCAAGGAGATTATACAAATTTACAAAAAATATTTAAAAAAGGAGATAAAGGGAAAACAAAAGGGAAAAATGTTAGATAAATGAGAGTTAAAAATCTCAAATGTCTTTGCCGAGTTTTTTAATTTTTACGACTAATTCCGGTCAAACTTATGTAGGGAGGTAGTCAATTCAATTCAATTTTGTCTTGACAAATGCATTGTTTTTGTTATATAAAAGCATAGGCGGCGTAGCTCAGCTGG